>JAUCDU010000149.1:0-6816 GCA_034674825.1 Giesbergeria sp. | reverse complement strand
TCGGTCACTTTCTCAGCCGTCGCGCCGCCGCCCACATCCAGGAAGTTGGCCGGCTCACCGCCGAACAGCTTGATGGTGTCCATGGTGGCCATGGCCAGGCCTGCGCCGTTCACCAGACAACCGATGTTGCCGTCAAGGCTGATGTAGGCCAGGTCGAACTTGGAGGCTTCAACTTCGGCTGGGTCTTCTTCGTCCAGGTCGCGCAGCGCCACTACATCCGGATGGCGGAACAAGGCGTTGGGGTCAAAGTTGAACTTGGCATCAAGCGCCATGAGCTTGTTGTCGCTGTCACGGTTCAGCGGGTTGATTTCAACCAGCGAAGCGTCGGTGTCCATGTAGCACTTGTAGAGCTTCTGGAACACATCCACAGCCTGGTCCATGGACGCGTCGGGCAAGCCAATGCCGCGTGCAATCTTGCGTGCCTGCTCGTCGCCCAGACCCTTGAGCGGATCGACGAACTCGGTAATGATTTTCTCGGGCGTCGAATGCGCCACTTCTTCAATGTCCATGCCCCCTTCGCTCGATGCGATGAAGGCAATGCTCTGCGTACCGCGATCGGTCACCAGCGAGACGTAATACTCTTTCTGGATGTCGGCGCCGTCTTCGATGTACAGGCGACGTACCTTCTGACCCTCGGGCCCTGTCTGGTGCGTCTTGAGCTGCATGCCCAGGATCTCGCCGGCCAAGCGCTTGACATCGTCAATGCTCTTGGCGACCTTCACGCCGCCACCTTTGCCGCGACCGCCAGCGTGAATCTGGGCCTTGACGACCCAGATCGGTCCGCCGAGCTTTTGCGCCGCTTCGACGGCTTCCTGAACGGTGAATGCGGGGATGCCGCGCGGAACGGGCACACCAAATTGGCGCAAGATTTCCTTGGCTTGGTATTCGTGAATCTTCATGAGGACTTTCTCAGGAAAGGAATTTCACCCGTCTGCCATGGTTGGCATGTCTGGCGGCGGGCGGTGGACATGGCAGCCAGCGACTGTATCATGCTGCAACGCACCAAACTTGTTCGAATCTTACACGCGGCGCTCATTTTGTCCGCAAACGCAAGGAAAGCGCATGGTCAAGGTATTCATAGATGGCGAGGCCGGCACCACCGGTTTGCAGATTCGCGAGCGTCTGCAGGCAATGTCGGGGATCGAATTGGTCAGCATCGCCCCGGCAGACCGCAAGAATGCGTCGGCGAAACGCGCGCTGATGGAGCAGGTCGATCTCGTCATTCTGTGTCTGCACGACGATGCCGCGCGCGAGACGGTCGCGCTGGTTGATGCCATCAAAAGCACTGGCGGGCGCGACATCAAAATCATCGACGCCAGCACGGCGCACCGCACTGCGCCCGGTTGGGTGTTCGGGTTTCCTGAACTCTGCGCGGACCAGGCCCAGGCCGTGCGCGACGCACAGCGTGTCTCCAACCCAGGTTGCTACGCCACCGGCGCAATTGCCTTGTTGCGCCCCTTGGTCGATGCGGGCCTCCTCCCTGCCGACTTCCCCTTGTGCCTGCCTTCGGTCAGCGGGTACTCGGGCGGGGGGCGCCCGATGATTGAAGCGTACGAGGCCGGCGCAGCGCCCGCCTTCGAGCTGTATGGGCTGGGCCTTGCCCACAAGCATCTGCCTGAAATCATGCAGTACACCGGCATCACCCGTCGACCCATTTTCATTCCAGCCGTAGCAAACTTTCCGCAGGGCATGTTGGTGGAGTTGCCACTGCACCTCGACCTGCTGCCCGGCCAGCCCAAGGCCGCCGATCTGCACGACGCGCTGGCGGCCCACTACGCACGCAGCAACACACCGGAACAATGGGTGCGCGTGCTGCCGCCCACGGACGACGGCAAGCTGGATGCGCCCGCGCTGGCTGACACCAACGCGCTTGAGTTGCGCGTCTACGGCAACGAGGCCTATCGCCACGCTGTTCTCGTGGCGCGCCTCGACAACCTGGGCAAGGGCGCCAGCGGCGCCGCAGTGCAGAACCTGCGGTTGATGGTCGGCATTTAGAGTCGCGCGCTTTGGGGCCCGCCACGCGGCCTTGTCTGACGCGCTCGTCCGGCATCGGGGCGTAGGCTTTCGGCACACTTTCACGGTGTCTCGATATGGCGACTTACAGCTTGCTCCCATCGACAACGCTCATACGGGCGACCGCCTGCATGGGCTTGTGTCTGGCGCTGACCACGGCCGCGCTGGCCCAAGCAGATCCAAACACGGGCGGCGAACGCATTGCCCGTGAGGGCCTGCCGCCGCAGGTCGCCGCGTGCATCAGCTGCCATGGCGCTCAGGGGGAGGGGTCGGCTGCATTTCCCCCGCTTGCGGGCAGCTCCAAGGCGTACTTGGCTGCGCAGTTGGCAAGCTTTGCGAGCGGCGCGCGCTCCAATGCGGTGATGGGCCCCATCGCCAAAGCGCTGACTGCTGACCAGCAGGCCCAAGTGGCTGGCTGGTTTGCTGCGCTGCCATTGCCGTTCAAGCCCGTACAAGAGACCGCCGCTGTTCCTTCGGACCGTGGCGCCTGGCTTGCCACACGCGGTCGCTGGCAGGACGGCATTCCCGCCTGCGCGCAGTGCCATGGGCCGGGCGGCGTTGGCGTACCGCTCCACTTCCCGCCCATTGGCGGACTCTCCGCTGCCTACATGCAAGCGCAAATAGAGGCCTGGCGCGCAGAGACGCGGCCACCAGGGCCGCTAGGGCTCATGGCATCGGTGGCGAAACGGTTGACAGCCGACGACGTCACGGCGATCGCAGCGTACTACGCCAAGCTGCACGGCGCCGCTTCTACCGCAAAGGCCCAGCCATGAGTGCTCCAGCTTCCTCTAGCACCCGCGCCGACGAGCGCCATCAGACCCGTGTCTTGATTGCCATTGCAGGCAGCGCTGCTTTTCTGGCGGTTGCGACAGTGGTGGGTTTCAACCTGCGCAGTGACACGCTGTTCAACTCGCATTCGCAACTCCAGGCCGACAGTCGACATGCGCTCAAGGTGCGCGCTCGGGGGCCGTTGCCAGACACAGTCCCTGAGCCGGCCATTGCGAGCGACAAGGCAGAGGCGAGCGACCAGACAGTGGCCGCAGCCGCGCCGCATGCCGCCGGGGCGGACCGTGCAACTTCGGCCACCGCTCCGCCCCCGCCCACGGCAGGCTTTGCGCCACCGGCGGTTGATGGCATCCCGGACGGCCCCATGGGCGACGTGGTTCGACGCGGCGAGCAGATCTTTCTCAACACCCGCGCCAATGCGCCCGCATTTGTTGGCAACTCTCTTAACTGCGTCAACTGCCATCTGGACGCCGGGCGCAAGGCCGATTCCGCTCCGATGTGGGGGGCCTGGCCCATGTACCCCGCTTACCGCAACAAAACCAAGCATGTGGACACGTTTGCGGAGCGCCTGCGCGGCTGCTTTACCTACAGCATGAACGGCACCCCGCCACCCTTTGGTGACGATGTGCTGGTGGCGCTGGAAGCCTATGCGTACTGGATGGCAAAGGGCGCGCCGGCAGGCGAGGCCTTGCCGGGAGCTGGCTACGCGAAGCTGCCCGAGCCTGAGCAAGCGGCCGATGGAGCGCGCGGCGCGGTCGTGTACCAAGCCAACTGCGCGCTGTGCCACGGAGACAAGGGCCAGGGCCAGCGCGTGGGCGACACACAGGTGTTTCCGCCGCTGTGGGGTCCGCAGTCGTACAACTGGGGCGCCGGCATGCACAAGGTGGACACCGCAGCGGCCTTCATTCAGGCCAATATGCCTCTAGGAAAGGGCGGCAGCCTGAGCATCCAGGACGCCTGGGACGTGGCCAAGTTCATCAACGGCCACGAGCGCCCGCAGGATCCGCGCTTCACTGGCGATGTGGCCAGCACCCGCGCCCAGTTTCATGACACGAAACAATCGCTTTACGGAACCTCGGTGGACGGACGGTTGCTGGGCAGCCGGGCGCACTAAACCCTTTGGCGCTCAAAGCGGCGAAGTGACCGCCTATTCGCGCTCGCCGCCGCGCATGGCGCGGGCGGCAATGTCGCCAGAAAAACCGCGCGCCATCAGGAAACGCATCTGCTTGGCCCGCGCCTTCAAATCGGCTGGTGGCTCGGCAAACTTGCGGCACCACAGTTCGCGGGCGCGCTCCAGTTCGGTGTCCTGCAGCGCTGCAAGCGCTTGCGCAGCCAAGTCGCCCGAGAGGCCTCTTGCCTGCAGCTCCTGGCGCAGGCGCTGCAGCCCCATGCGGGGCGCGCGCTGGCGCACCACCGATTCAGCGGCCCGCTGATCGCTGATGAAATCCTTGGCCTGCAGATCGTCGAGCACCGCCGCAAGGTCTTCGCCCTCCTGCACATGGCGCGCCAGCTTGCGTTCCAGCTCGGCGCGCGAATGCTCGCGCTGCGACAGCAGGCGCAGCGCCCGACCTTTGAGCGAAGGCGGGGCGCTGCGCACGGCCTGAATACTCCTGTTTTTGTAGCTACTAACGCTTACCAAGCAAGCGCTCAGGCCACTTTTTCTTCTGATTTTTTGCCGCGCGCAGACACCGGTGGCGCCACCACGCCGTCGGCCGCATCGTCGCTGGGCGCCGTCAGCACCAGAGCGGCGGCGGGCAGCAGGCCCACGCCCAGGCTCTCGCGCACCTTGTTCTCGATCTCATGCGCCAGTTGGCGGTTCTCGCGCAGGAACTCGCGCGCGTTGTCGCGGCCCTGACCAATCTTCTCGCCGTTGTAGGCGTACCAGGCGCCGGACTTTTCGACCACGCGCGCCACCACACCCATATCGACGATTTCGCCCTCGCGTGAGATGCCTTCGCCAAACAGGATGTCGAACTCGGCTGTCTTGAACGGCGGCGAGACCTTGTTCTTGACCACCTTGACGCGGGTTTCGTTGCCCACCACCTCGTCGCCGCGCTTGATCGAGCCGATGCGGCGAATGTCCAGCCGCACCGAGGCGTAGAACTTGAGCGCGTTGCCGCCGGTGGTGGTCTCGGGGCTGCCAAACATGACGCCAATCTTCATGCGGATCTGGTTGATGAAAATGACCATGCAGTTGGTCTTCTTGATGCTCGACGTGAGCTTGCGCAGCGCCTGGCTCATGAGGCGCGCCTGCAGGCCGGGAAGGCTGTCGCCCATGTCGCCCTCGATTTCTGCCTTGGGCGTGAGCGCCGCGACCGAGTCGATGACGATCAGGTCCACCGCGCCCGAGCGCACCAGGCTGTCGACGATTTCCAGCGCCTGCTCACCGGTGTCGGGCTGGCTGATCAGCAGGTCTTGCAGGTTCACGCCGAGCTTTTGCGCGTATTGGATGTCGAGCGCGTGCTCGGCATCGACAAAGGCGCACTGGCCGCCCTGCTTTTGCATCTCGGCAATGACCTGCAGCGTCAGCGTGGTCTTGCCCGAGCTCTCTGGCCCGTAGATTTCGACCACCCGGCCGCGCGGCAGGCCGCCCACGCCCAGCGCCACATCGAGGCCGAGCGAGCCGGTGGACACCACCTGGATGTCCTCGATCACCTCGCCTTCGCCGAGCCGCATGATGGTGCCCTTGCCAAACTGCTTCTCGATCTGGGCCAGGGCGGCCTGCAGGGCGCGGGCTTTTTCGCCGTCGGCGGGCATGCTGTGGTTGGTTGGGCTGCTCATGGAAATCTCCTTGAAATTCGATGTGTTGACGAGGTGTTTTGTTTGCATCCGCAAGAAACACTGGATGCTTGACCAGTAATGTAGGCCCGAAGTATCGACCCGTAAAGCCAATTTATGGTCAGTTTGCCTGACAATATCGCATGCCTGTTTCCCCTCCTTCCGACGCCTGGCGCCAAACCCACCTTGGGCGCCTGATGGGCGACGCCCTGCGCCGCTTTGACGCGCGCGTGCTGCAGCTCATGGCGCGCGATGTCGAGGTGCCGCTGGCGCTGTCCAATCTGGCGGCGCGCGACCAGGTCGGTGCCGCGCACATCCACATCACGCGCCATTTGTCGCTCGCTGGCGACCGCTTGACCGAGTTGGCGGCGCGCGCCGGCATGTCCAAGCAGGCCATGGGCAGCCTGGTGAACCAATGCGCTGCCTGGGGCCTGGTGCAGCGCGAACCCGACCCGCTGGATGCGCGCGCCCGCCGCGTCTGCTTCACGCCCACGGGTCTGGCCTGGCTGCAGGCGTTTGAGGGCGCGGTGGCGCAGGCCGAGGCCGAGTTTCGCGCCGAAGTTGGCGACGCGGTGGCCACCGTGGTCGCGATCGGCCTGGAAACCTATGGCAGCACGGCACCGCCCGGCCAGTGGCGCTCTTAAGGGTCCGCCTCCTAGAATCGTCTCCCTGGGCACTCTTGCCCGACCACAAGCCCTATCCGGGAGACCGCCATGCGCATTCTTATTGCTGAAGACGATCAAGTCCTGGCCGATGGCCTGCTGCGCACGTTGCGCAGCTCCGGCGCGGTGGTCGACCATGTGGGCAGCGGCAGCGAGGCCGACGCCGCGCTGATGACAAACAACGAGTTTGACTTGCTGATTCTGGATCTGGGCCTGCCGCGCATGCACGGTCTGGAAGTGCTCAGGCGCCTGCGCGCGCGCGGTTCGGCGCTGCCAGTGCTGATTCTCACCGCTGCCGATGGCATCGAAGAGCGCGTCAAGGGCCTGGACCTGGGCGCCGACGACTACATGGCCAAGCCGTTTTCGCTGCAGGAGCTTGAAGCGCGGGTGCGCGCGCTGGCGCGGCGCGGCATGGGGGGCGCCAGCTCCAGCATCAAGCACGGCCCGCTCAACTACGACCAGTCTGGTCGCGTCGCCACCATCGACGGCAAGATGGTGGAGCTCTCGGCGCGCGAGCTGGGTGTGCTCGAAGTGCTGCTGCAGCGCGCCGGGCGCCTGGTGAGCAAGGACCAGCTGG
>JAUCDU010000148.1:0-6861 GCA_034674825.1 Giesbergeria sp. | reverse complement strand
GGTGTTTGCCAGCCTCTACAACGACCGGGCGATTTCCTACCGCGTGCACAAGGGTTTTGCGCACGACGTGGTGGCGCTCTCCGCCGGTGTGCAGCGCATGGTGCGCTCGGATCTGGGCGCTGCCGGTGTCATGTTCACCATCGACACCGAATCGGGCTTTGACCAGGTGGTGTTCATCACCAGCAGCTACGGCCTGGGCGAAACGGTGGTGCAGGGCGCAGTCAACCCAGACGAGTTCTACGTGCACAAACCGATGCTGCGCGCTGGCCACAAAGCCGTGATTCGGCGCAATCTGGGCTCCAAGCTGGTGCAGATGGTCTTCACGACGGCAGAGGAGAAAGCCGAAGGCGCGCTCAAAGGCAAGCTCATCAAGACCACGGACGTGCCGGCCGACCAGCGCAACCGCTACTCGCTTACCGATGCCGACGTGGAACAACTCGCGCACTACGCGCTGGTTATCGAGCAGCACTATGGCCGCCCCATGGACATCGAATGGGGCAAGGATGGCCAGGACGGCCTGCTGTACATCCTGCAGGCCCGGCCCGAGACCGTGAAGAGCCAGGCCGGCAGCCAGGCCGAGATGCGTTACAAGCTCAAGGGCCGGGGACCGGTGCTGGCCGAAGGCCGCGCCATTGGGCAGAAGATTGGCACCGGCCCGGTGCGGCTGGTGCACAGCATTGCAGAGATGGACAAGGTGCAGCCCGGCGACGTGCTGGTGACCGACATGACGGATCCGAATTGGGAACCGGTGATGAAGCGCGCGTCGGCAATAGTGACCAACCGCGGCGGGCGCACCTGCCATGCGGCCATTATTGCGCGCGAGCTGGGCATTCCGGCGGTGGTGGGCTGCGGCAATGCGACCGAGCAGCTCAAGGACGGCACCTTGGTAACGGTGAGCTGCGCCGAAGGCGACACCGGCCATGTCTACGACGGCTTGCTGGAAACCGAAGTGACCGAAGTGCAGCGCGGCGAAATGCCCGAGATCCCCACCAAGATCATGATGAACGTCGGCAACCCACAGCTGGCGTTTGATTTTTGCCAGTTGCCCAATCAGGGCGTGGGCCTGGCGCGGCTGGAATTCATCATCAACAACAACATTGGCGTTCACCCCAAGGCCATCCTCGACTATCCGAACATCGATTCGGATCTGAAGAAGGCCGTCGAGTCGGTGGCGCGCGGCCATGCCAGCCCGCGTGCCTTTTATGTGGACAAAGTGGCCGAGGGCGTGGCCACCATTGCGGCAGCGTTCTGGCCCAAGCCGGTCATCGTGCGACTCTCGGACTTCAAAAGCAACGAATACCGCAAGCTCATCGGCGGCAGCCGCTACGAGCCTGAGGAAGAAAACCCGATGCTCGGCTTTCGCGGCGCAGCGCGCTATGTGAGCGACGAATTTGGCGAAGCTTTCGCTATGGAATGCGATGCGCTCAAGCGTGTGCGCAACGAGATGGGCCTGACCAACGTACAGGTGATGGTGCCCTTTGTGCGCACATTGGGCCAGGCCGAACGTGTCACGCAGTTGCTGGCGCAGCATGGCCTGCAGCGCGGCAAGGACGGGCTCAAGCTCATCATGATGTGTGAAATTCCCAGCAACGCCTTGCTGGCCGAGCAGTTCCTCGCCTTCTTCGATGGCTTTTCCATTGGCTCGAACGACCTGACGCAGCTCACGCTGGGCCTGGACCGCGACTCGGGGCTGGAGTTGCTGGCGCGCGATTTCGACGAACGCGACAAGGCCGTCGAGGCGCTGATCCACATGGCCATCAAAGCCTGCCTGGCGCAAGGCAAGTACATCGGTATTTGCGGCCAGGGCCCCAGCGACCACCCGGACTTCGCCGAGTGGCTGGCGGACGAAGGCATTTCGTCGATTTCGCTCAACCCCGACAGCGTGGTCGCCACCTGGCAGCAGCTGGCCCAAGCCCGCTGAAAATCTGATGCCGGGCGTCTCCAGCTTCCCCAACCCAGGTGAAGAAGGCACGGCGCACGCATTTCCGCCCGATCTGCACGATGTGCGGCATCTGAAGCTCAAGGCTGCGCTGCTGGTGGTGTGGGCGCTGACGTCGTTTGGATTTTGCTTCTTCGCCCGCGATTTGCTGTTTTCCGTGGGCGACTGGCCCGTCGGCCTGTGGATTGCCTCCCAAGGCGCGGTGTTTGTGTTCATCGCCATCGTTGTTGCTTATGCCTGGGCCATGAGCCGCTTTGAGCGCGAGGATGCGCGCGCCGCGCAAGCCGATGCTGCCCTGGAAACGGAGAAGGAGCTTGGCTGAAGGCCAGAGCCCGGCGGCGGCTGATGAGCGCGCCTACGCGCACCGCGTGCATCGCATTCTGGCCGCCTACGTGGTGGGATTGATCGCTTTCCTGGCGCTGATGGCCTGGGCCGAGCAGCGGGGGCTCTCGCGCCACTGGATAGGGCCGATTTTTCTTTTCCTGTCGGTCATGGTGTATGCGGCCATCGGTGTCTATGGCCGAACCACCGACCCATTGGAATACTACGTAGCCGGGCGACGCATTCCGCCCATGTACAACGGCATGGCCGCAGCGGCAGACTGGATGAGCGCCGCATCGTTCATCAGTCTCTCAGGCGCGCTCTATTTGCAGGGCTATTCTGGAACACCGGAGAACGCCGGGGGGCTGGCCTATCTGCTCGGGTGGACGGGGGGGTTTTGCCTGGTGGCGATTCTGGTGGCTCCGCACCTGCGTGCCATGGGCTTGTACACCGTGCCGGATTTCTTCCATGTGCGCTTTGGCGGTCGCTGGCCGCGTGTGATTGCGGCGGTGGCCGCAGTGCTGTGCTCATCGACCTACGTGGTGGCGCAAATCTATGGCATCGGATTGATTGCCTCGCGGCTCACCGGCGTGCAGTTTGAGATCGGCATCATGCTGGGCCTGGGCGGCGTGCTGCTGTGCTCGTTTCTCGGCGGCATGCGCGCCATCACCTGGACGCAGGTAGCGCAGTACGTGATGCTGCTGCTGGCCTTTCTTATTCCCGTGTCCTGGCTGGCCTACAAGCAGCTGGGCAACCCCGTCGCACTCATGGTGTACGGCAAGCAGATTGGCAAGATTGCCGATCTGGAAGCAGGCTTGCTTGCGTCGCCCCGCGAGCAGCAGGTGGTGCAAGCCTATCTGCACCGCGCCCGGGAGTTTGAGTCACGTCTGGGCAATGTCGAGCAAGCGCTGGAGCGTGAACGCCTCAATATTCAGGAGCGCATTCACCAGTTGCGCGCACAAAACGCGGATGTCGGCCTCATAGTGGCAGCCAGCCGCGAGCTGTCTGCTCTGCCGCGCGACGCGGTGGCCGCGCGCGCCCTGTGGGAGCGGCAAATGCTGGACAACTACTCCAGGGCACTGCCGCTGGGTGGTCTGCCGCAACACGCACAGCCCTACGCGGGTGACCCTGACGGGTCGCCGGAAATGCAGGCGGCTTTTTCGAACTCGCGCCGCAATTTTCTGGCGCTGATGTTCTGCCTGATGGTGGGCACGGCAGGGTTGCCACATCTGCTCACGCGCTACTACACGTCGCCGACGGTGGCTGGCACGCGCAAATCGGTCGCCTGGACATTGTTCTTCATTGCACTGCTGTACCTCAGTGCGCCCGCGCTTGCCGTACTGGTGAAGTTCGAAGTCATGAACAATCTCGTGGGGAGCCATTTCGATGCGCTGCCCAACTGGATGGCGCAGTGGGCACGGGTCGATGCCTCGCTCCTCTCCGTCGAAGACATGAACGGCGACGGCATTGTCCAGTTTGGCGAAATTCGACTGGGAGCCGACTTGATCATGCTGGCAACGCCTGAACTCGGGGGGCTGCCGTACGTGGTTTCCGGTCTGGTGGCTGCCGGAGGCCTGGCCGCAGCGCTGTCCACGGCAGACGGCCTTCTGCTGACCATTAGCAACGCGCTGGTGCGCGACCTGTACTTCCGTGAGCGGCCGAACAAATCCACGCCGGAGCAGCGCGTGATTCTCAGCAAGTTCGCGCTGCTGGCGGTTGCGCTCACGGCGGCCTTTGTCGCTTCGCTCAAACCGGCGGACATCTTGCCACTGGTATCTGCCTCGTTTTCCCTGGCTGCCTCGGCCTTTGTGCCGGTGATGGTGCTGGGCATTTTCTGGCGGGGGACGACACGCCAAGGCGCAGTTGCCGGGATGTTGTCCGGCTTGTGCGTGGCACTGTACTACCTGCTGTCCCACGTGCCTGCGTTGCAGGCGCATCTCCCCGGCTGGTTGCTGGCCGATGGACTGTGGTGGGGCATACAGCCGATATCCGCTGGCGTGTTTGGCGTGCCAACAGGTTTGGTGGCCGCCGTTGCCGTGAGCTGGCTCACGCGGCCGGCGCCGGCACGTCCGCTCCTGAGGAGCGAAATGTAGCTCGCCCAGGGTGGAGCGAGCTTGTCGGAACAGGCCTAGCGGCCGACCTTGAGCAGCTCGACGTCGAATTTAAGCGTGGCGTTGGGGGGAATGACACCGCCGGCGCCGCGTGCACCGTAGCCAAGATTGGCAGGAATGATGAGTGTGCGCTGCCCGCCCACTTTCATGCCCTGGACACCTTCGTCCCAGCCTTTAATGACCATGCCTGCGCCCAGGTTGAAAGCAAACGGGTCGTTGCGGTCCCGGCTGGAGTCGAATTTCGCGCCTTGGGTGTCGTCGTTGTAGAGCCAGCCGGTGTAGTGAACCGAAACGGGCGAACCAGCGGTGGCTTCTGCGCCTTCGCCTACAACGGTGTCTTCGTATTGCAAGCCGGAGCTGGTGCTGGTGAAAGCCATGAAAATCCTTGTAAATAATTCAATATTGATAGCTGAGAGCGCGTTCGCATTGTGCGCACATGCCAAATCGCCGCGCTGATCAAGGCACCCGAAGGCCGCCTTCGCTTGTCACTTCTTGTTGCGGGCGGCCACCCAGCGGTTGGCAAAAGCCTGTACGTCTGACAGGCGCTTGAGCAAATCGGCACCCGATGGCGTAACGATATAGCCGTCACTGCCATGGTCGAGAAAACCGGCTTCGCGCATTTCCTTGATGCGGGTGTTCAAGGTGTTGGGCGTGATGCCGCCGACGCTGTCTTGCAGCAGGCGAAACGTTTGCGGGTGGCCGTCGCGCAATGCCCACAGGACACGCAGGGCGTAACGGGATTCCAGCCGTTCAAACAACTGGTTGATTGCGACGTTTTCCTTGGAGCTCATGCAGCTTCTCCTCGCGGTGGTTGGGGCGGTGGCTCGGTGCCGGGTCGGCGCCTGCTGTGCGGGTGGGCCAATATAGCGCCGAACCTATTTTGCTACAAGTTTAATAGCTCCAAAACCAGACCCTTAGTGCGAGGCAAGCAAGAAACGGGTTTTGCACCGATTTGTTGCAAGTGCGCCACGAAATGCGATGGCGATCCAAGGGGATGGGTTTTCGTCGCGTGCGGATTTGAAATGCCCCTAGTCAAGGGCGGCGATGTTCCGTGGTGTGTACAAAAAAAAGGCGAAGCGCAGAGGCGCTTCGCCTTTTTTCACAAGCTACAAAGTTATCGCTTGGGGGCCATCGCTGCGCCATCGCCAGTGCGGATGCTGTCGCTTTTGACTGCTGCTGCAGCATTGGCCTTCACGTCGTCCCGGGTCTTGGCGGAGGCGGTGGTGGGGCTTTGCGTCAAGGGTTCGTTGCCTGACTTGATCGCGCTGACACCACCACTCATGGCTGTGTCGGCCTTGACTTCGCTTCGCGTTTCGGTCGACGCAGGGCTCTGCTTGTTGGCGTAAGGTGCGTTGCCCGATTTCACTGAGCTGGCTTGAGCGCTGTGGGTCTTGGAGGTTTTTGCTGTCTTCTTGTGCATCTCCTTTTGCGCTTTTTTGTTGGCAACGCCCGGGATAGGCTCGTTGCCGGTCGCCAGAGTCCCTGATTGAATCGCAGCGGCGCCCTCGCCTCGTTGGATGGCCCGGGTCGTGTCCGAATGGGGGCTTACCATGGGGCCAGTTGGCTTGTTGCCGGTGGCGATGGTGCCCGTGCTCACAGCGTCGCTTGCGTTGGAGCGAACTGCGGCGCGTGTCGTGTCCGACGCAGTGCCCGGTGCCTTGAGGTTGGTGGGCTCATTGCCGGCAGGGATGGACTGCACGTTGTTTGCGTTGGGGGTTACTGGCGTGGACTGTGCATTGGCAAAAAAAGAGGCGCTGGCCAGAACGGCCAGAAGAGTGAGTTTCGTACGCATTGGATTTTCCTTATCAGGTTGGTGAGGTCGCCGGGTGGCTTTCTCAAAGACAAGTTCATCTTGCGCGCCCAGTGCAGCCGCGCTTGTAAGTCGCATCCCACGCCCTCTGTGAGTGGGCGCGCCGCCTCCAAGCGCGTAACCGGAATGCAAAAAAGCCGCCCAGAAGGGCGGCTTTTTTTACAGACAAACAGACTCAGAGCGAATCGATAAAGCTGCGCAGCTTGTCCGAGCGGCTCGGGTGCTTGAGCTTGCGCAGCGCCTTGGCTTCGATCTGGCGAATACGTTCGCGCGTGACGTCGAACTGCTTGCCGACTTCTTCCAGCGTGTGGTCGCTGGTCATCTCGATGCCAAACCGCATCCGCAGCACCTTGGCTTCGCGCGGCGTCAGGCCGTCCAGAATGTCCTTGACCACGTCGCGCAGGCCCGCCTGCATGGCCGCTTCCAGCGGTGCGGTATTGGCGCCGTCCTCGATGAAGTCGCCCAGATGGCTGTCGTCGTCGTCGCCGATCGGGGTTTCCATGGAGATTGGCTCCTTGGCGATCTTCATGATCTTGCGGATTTTGTCCTCAGGGATCTCCATCTTCTCGGCGAGCACCGACGCATCGGGTTCAAAGCCGAACTCTTGCAGGTGCTGGCGCGAGATGCGGTTCATCTTGTTGATCGTCTCGATCATGTGCACCGGGATGCGGATGGTGCGC
>JAUCDU010000147.1:0-6867 GCA_034674825.1 Giesbergeria sp. | reverse complement strand
GACAAGCTCAACGCCCAGTACTACGAATCGCTGGCCCAGTAAGCCGCCAGCCTGCCCGGCGCCGTACGCTCCCGGGCGGGAAAGCGACCAATGCCCGGACGACTGCCCCTATAGTTCGATGCATGATGCAAATTGCCACCTGGAACATCAACTCGCTCACCGTGCGCCTGCCCCAGGTGCTCGCCTGGCTGCAGGCCAACCCGGTTGACGCGCTGTGCCTGCAAGAGCTCAAGCTCACCGACGACAAGTTTCCTTTCGACGCGCTGAAAGAGGCCGGCTACGAGGCCGCCGCCTTTGGCCAGAAGACCTACAACGGCGTCGCCATCCTGAGCCGCCATCCGCTGCGCGAGGTGGTGCGCAATGTGCCGGGGTCAAACGACGTGCAGGCGCGGGTCATTGCCTGCACGCTCGACTCGCCGCTCGGTGCGCTGCGGCTCATCAATGGCTACGTCGTCAACGGCCAGGCACCCGACAGCGACAAGTTCGCCTACAAAATGCAGTGGCTGCAGGCGCTGCACGACTGGGTGCAGGGCGAGATGGCGCAGCACGAGCGCCTGGTGCTGGTGGGCGACTTCAACGTGGCGCCGGAAGACCGCGACTCGTACGACCCGGTAGGCCTGGCCGGCACGATTCACCACACCAAGGAAGAGCGTGACCACTTTCAGGCGCTGCTGGCACTCGGCCTGCACGACACCTACCGTCTGTTCGACCAACCCGAGAAGAGCTACTCGTGGTGGGACTACCGCATGCTGGGGTTCCAGAAGAATCGCGGCCTGCGCATTGACCACATTCTGGTGAGCGATGCGCTGCGCCCTGCGGTGAGCGCCTGCACCATCGACCGCGCGCCGCGCAAGAACCCACAGCCCAGCGACCACGCGCCTGTCGTCGTCACGCTGGCCGCCTGATTGGTGCGCAGCAGGCCCGCCGCCCGAATGCATGCTCACCCTCACTTGCCTCCTGCTGGCCGTCGCCCTCGGTGCGTCGCTGTGGCTGCGCCCGTGGCGATTTTTGCGCGGTGGCGCCTTGTTGACCCCGTTGCTGGGCAGCGTGGTGGTACTGCCTTGGCTGTGGGCGCTGCCATGGATGCACACCATGCCTTTGCAACTGCACTGGTCTTTCGCGTGTCTGGTGCTGCTGATGCTCGGCTGGCCCCTGGCGGTGCCGACGCTGTGCCTGGTGGCCGTCCTGGCCGGTCTGTTGGGCGGGCAGCCCTGGGACGTGATGGTGACGCTGGCGTTCTGGCGCGGTGTGCTGCCCGCTACCTTGGCCTTGGGCTTGGGCGCCGCGATTCGCCGCTGGATCGGACCCAACCTGTTCGTCTATGTACTTGGCCGGGGTTTTCTCGGCGCAGCGCTGTGCCTGTTTGCCGCAACCGCCGTGCTGCAATGGAGCAGCCCGGCGCTGCCGGGCGTGAACACGGAACTCTCGCTGGTGGCGCACTGGCTGACCGCCTGGGGCGACGCGTTTGTCACCGGCATGCTCACGGCGATCTTCGTCGCCTTCAAACCCGAGTGGCTGGCCACCTGGTCAGACACGCTGTATTTACCTGAACCCTGAATTTGCAATGACAACTCCCTCCACCGCTTTCGCCTCCGGCGTCGTCTTGCAAGGCGTGGCCGCACCCTTGCGTCTGGCCGATTTCCGCCTGATCGCTTTTGATATGGATTCGACACTCATCAACATTGAATGCGTGGACGAAATCGCGGACGCGGCCGGCCGCAAAGCCGAGGTGGCGGCCATTACCGAAGCCGCCATGCAGGGCGTGATCACCGATTACAAAGAGAGCCTGCGCCAGCGCGTAGCGCTGCTCAAAGGGGTGCCCGTGAGCCACCTGGAACAGGTCTATACCGAGCGCCTGCGCTTCAATCCGGGCGCGCAGCAGTTGGTGAGCGCGGCCAAGGCGGCCGGCCTCGCCACCCTGCTGGTCTCAGGTGGCTTTACTTTCTTTTCCGACCGCGTGCGCGCCGGCTTGGGCATCGACTTTGCGCGCTCGAATGAGCTGGAGGTGCACGATGGCGCGCTGACCGGGCGCATGCTTGACCAGACCTGGGGCGACATCTGCGATGGCGCAGAAAAGCGCCGCACCCTGCTGGAACTGGCCTCATTGATGGGCATCTCGCCAGCACAAACCATTGCGGTGGGTGATGGCGCCAACGACCTGCCGATGATGAAAGCCGCCGGCCTTTCGGTCGCCTACCACGCCAAGCCCGCTGTGCGTGCGCACGCGAAGATCGCCATCAACGAGGGCGGATTGGACCGCTTGCTGGAAGTGGTTCGGCCGGGGGCTTGAGCGGCGGCAGCGCCATGGACGTCTGATTGGCGGCCAGTTCGCGCCGGGGCAGACCAGGCACCAGACGCAGCGGGTGCTCGGATTTGCCTTGTGCCGCTTGCGCGTCGTTTGCGAGCAGAAGATCGGCCAGCGTATAGCCGTCCAGCACGGCAAAGAAGCTGTGCATGGCCAGGCCCAGTACGCTTTGCAGGCGGCAGTGGCTGCTCAGGCGGCACTGGTTGGTTTCTGCGTCAAAGCATTCGACCAGCGTGAAATCGGTCTCCGTGGCGCGCACCACGGCGCCGACGTTGATTTCGCTGGCGGGCCGCATCAGCCGCATGCCACCGCCACGGCCGCGCGTGGTTTCCAGCAGGCCAGCAGCGGCCAGCTGCTGCACGATCTTTGTCAGGTGGCTGCGCGAAATGCCGTAGCTGTTGGCCACCTCGGTGATGGTGACGGGCTGGGGTCGGCCATCACTCGCCGCGCAGTACATGAGCACGCGCAGCGTGTAGTCCGTCCACTGGGTCAGTCGCATCGGGGCGCTTCCTGTTGAATGAGGGGTGTCACAAGCGAATTTTATGGCGCTAAAATATTCACGCAATATGCTTCTTTAAGGATGAACCCTATGAACGCCCGCGTTGACGCCCTCAATCCAGCCTTCGCACTGTCTCCGCAAGCCTCGATTGGCAGCATTGCGGTGGCGCTGCCCGGAGCCACCGCCGTGTTTCGGCGCCTGAAGCTCGATTTCTGCTGCGGCGGGCAAGTGCCGCTGGACCAGGCCGTGGCCGACAAGGGCCTGGCGCTTGATGCTGTGGTGGCCGAGCTGGCAGCGCTGCAGCGCCCAACGAACGCCCCAGCGGCCACAACGCCTGCCGAGATGGTGGACCACATCATCGCGCGCTACCACGATGTGCACCGCGAGCAACTGCCCGAGCTGATCCGCATGGCGCGGCGCGTCGAGGCGGTGCACCGCGAGAACCCGAACGTGCCTGCAGGGCTGGGTGATCTGCTCGAAGCCATGCAGGCCGAGCTGCTCACGCACATGCACAAGGAAGAAGCGATCCTGTTCCCGATGCTCAAGGCCGGTGGCAATCCGTTTGTCACGCAACCCATAGCCATGATGCGCGCCGAACACGTGGACCACGGCGCCGAACTCGAGCGGCTGCTGGCGCTGACGAACGACGCCAGGCCACCCGCTGGGGCGTGCAACACCTGGCGCGCGCTCTATGCCGGCATCGCGCAGTTTGCGGACGACCTGGTGAACCACATCCACACCGAGAACAACCTGCTGTTCCCGCAATTTGAACCAGTGGCCGCAGGCAGTGGCGACTGCGGGAGCAATTGCGGATGCAGCTGAACACCACACCCGTGAACGAGCGCGGCCCGATCACCCGGGAGCGCTTGAGCAGCTTGGTGCATTCTTTCTATGCCGATGTGCGCGCAGATGATTTGCTGGGCCCGGTGTTTGAGCTGGCTTTGGCCGACCGCTGGGAACCCCACCTGGATCGCATGGTGGAGTTCTGGAGCACCGTGGCGCTGGGGAGCAAGTCGTTCAGCGGCAACGTCTTTGGCAAGCACATGGCGCTCGCTGACGTCACCCCGGCCCATTTCACCGCCTGGGTGCGCCTCTGGGCAAAACACACCGAGCGCCTGTTCGAGCCCGAGGACGCGCGCGAACTGCAGTTCACGGCGCACGGCATCGCGCGCAATCTGTTTCAGGGCTATTTCGGCACGCGCCCCACGTTCGAGCACCGGGCACCGTGATTCGGCGCGGCGTGCGCCGGTCCATTTGAGCAAGCGCTGCAGGCAAAAAGCGGTGCGGTGATGAGCCAGCCTGTCGCCGCGAGCCCGCTCCCGACTTATTTCCCGCGCCTGGCGCGCAGGCCGCGTGCGGCCAGTTCGGCGAGCACGCGCTCCACATGGTCGCCTTGCAGCTCGATCACGCCCTCCTTGAGCGTACCGCCGACGCCGCAGGCCGCTTTCAGCTCGCGCGCCAGGCGCTCCTGCGCATCGCCCTCCAGAACGAGGCCGCGCACCAGCGTCACGGCCTTGCCGCGCCGGCCATTCGTCTCACAAACCACCCGGGCAACGCCATCGCCTGCGGGTTTGCCGGCCTTGGCGCACACGCAGTCGGCCACAGGCCGGCGGCAGCTTGGGCACATGCGCCCTTGCTCGGTGGAATAGACCAGACCGCCCGCGCCGGCCGTGCGTTGCAAGCGGCTCATTGCAGCATGCGCTCCTGCCCGAAATTGAGGATGCGGGTGGCGACCACCGTTTCCACAAAAAACAGCACCAATGCCACCAGAAACGACAGCACGCCCGCCAGAAAACTTCCCACGGCCCAGCGCGGGCTGTCAAACGCGGTGGTCTGGCCGAGGAACAGGAACAGAATCGTCAGCCCGATCAAAAAGCCGCACAAGGTGAGCAGACCGATGCACAGCGTCACCAGCCAGCCACGGGTGCGCAGCAGGGCAAGCTCTGCCACGGTGCGCAGATGGGCTTCGGGTTCTTCCGGGCTGCGCCGCTGCGCTTCCAGCACCCGCGCCCGATCGACGATGCGCGCCAAGCGGTGCGCCACCGTGCCTATCATTCCCGAGACAGCCGTGAGCAAGAACACGGGCGCCACTGCAAGCTGAATGCTGTGGACAATGGCCGCAGGGTCGTAGACAAAATTCATGTGGGCAGATTATCGCGGCGCCGCGCGCTTGCATAGCCGCACAATCGTTGGTTCGCGCCTCCCTTCCTCTTTTGGGCCTTTCATGCCTTTTTCCGCTCTCGGGCTTCACGCCCCCCTCACCCAGGCTGCGTTAGCGCGCGGCTCCAGCGCGCCCACGCCGCTTCAGACCGCCATGGTGCCGGCCGTGCTTGCTGGCCGCGATGTGCTCGCCCAGGCGCCCACGGGTTCCGGCAAAACGGCAGCCTTCGCCCTCCCCTTGCTGCAGCGCGCTGCGGACCAGCCCAGCGAGCGCCCACGCCGGGTGCGCGCGCTGGTGCTGGTGCCGACGCGCGAGCTGGCGCTGCAAGGCGGCGGCGTGCTGCGCGAGTTCGCGGCGGCCTGCAACCCGCGCGTGGAAGTGGCGATCGCCTTTGGCGGCGTGTCCATCAACCCGCAAATGATGTCGCTGCGCGGCGGCGCCGATATCGTCGTCGCCACCCCGGGACGGCTGCTGGACCTGGTGCGCCAGAACGCGCTGCAGCTGGGCGATGTGCAGACTTTGGTGCTCGACGAAGCCGACCGCTTGCTCGACCTGGGCTTTGCCGACGAGCTGGCCCAAGTGCTGGCCTTGCTGCCGGCAAAGCGGCAAAACCTGCTCCTGTCGGCAACCTTTCCCGGCAAGCTGCAAACGCTGGCAAAGGCCTTGTTGCACGAGCCGCTGCAGCTTCGGGTGGAAGGCGCAGCCGAGGCGCCGGACATCGCACAGCGCAGCATTGCGGTGGACGAGGCCAAGCGCACGCAGCTGCTGCGCCACCTCGTGACGCAGGAAGGCTGGAGCCGTGTGCTGGTGTTTGTCGCCACGCAGTACGCGGCCGAACACGTGGCCGAGAAGCTTTACAAGGCCGGGATTTTTGCCACGCCGTTTCACGGCGGCCTCAGCCAGGGTGCGCGGCGCCAGGTGCTCGACGAATTCAAGGCCGACCGCTGGCAGGTGGTGCTGACGACCGACCTGGCCGCGCGCGGCCTCGACATCAGCCTGCTGCCAGCCGTGGTCAATTTCGACCTGCCCCGCTCCAGCGCTGACTACGTGCACCGCATTGGCCGCACGGCCCGCGCCGGCGAGCAAGGCGTGGCGGTGAGTTTTGTCACGCCGCAGAGCGAGCCGCACATGCGTTTGATTGAAAAGCGCCTGGGCAGGCAACTGACGCGCGAGGTGCTGGCAGGCTTTGAGCCCACAGAACCCCCCGCGCCCGAAGGCGCAGGCACAGGTGGCGTCAAAGGCAAGCGCCCGAGCAAGAAAGACAAGTTGCGCGCGGCGGGTCTGTTGCCACCGCTGGATGCAGGCGAAAAGCCTTATCAGTCTCCAACGTAGGGCGCAGCCGCCAACGGCGCTCCATCGGCGCCCTCGGTTGGGTGCGCAGGCGGTGGGCGCTTGGCGGCACGCGCCAGAATCTCCAGGTAAAACTGCCCGGCCTGCTGGGCAGCCGCTGCATCCACTCTCGCCATGATCTCGGCTTGCGCCACCGGCTCGGGGGGGTTGGGCGGCACGGCAAAGCGGCAATCGAAATCCCAGTAATCCGCGCCCTCGGGCAACGGCTTGCCGCGCTCGCGGCGCAGGTACTTGCGGATTTCGTGCTTGATGGCGTCCAGGCGCCGGTCGGGGTGCAGGCCCTCGACCTGCAGGGCATAGGTTTTTTTCATGGCCAATGGTAGCGCGCTGTAAGCCACCAGCAGCGCCCATGTGTCACAATGGCTTACAAATCAAGAGATACCGTTGTGATGCTTAGCGACCCTGAACTGATGCACGCTCTGCCAGTGGCCGTGCTGATCACCCAGAACGGTGTGATCTGCCGTGCCAATACGGCCAGTTTGGTTTTGCTGGAAGCGGACACACTCCTCGATGTGCAGGGCCGCTTGCTTTCCGACGTTGTGCACACGCTGG
>JAUCDU010000146.1:0-6897 GCA_034674825.1 Giesbergeria sp. | reverse complement strand
GGATCAGCAGTTCCACGCCTTTCTCAAAAGTGTCGAAGGATGGAAGCGCCTGGCCGTCCTTGGCGAAAATTCTCCAGAGCAATTCGATATCTGCGCGCGTGGTCGTTTCATCCAGCGAGATGCACAGCCAATTTTCAAAGTAAATTCGAAGGTTAACGCCCATGGATACTGCGCGAGCAGCTATCTCTTTGGTAGCGCCATCGGTTTTGAGCGATACCGTGTCGAACGTGGCCTGCGCGCGCACTGGCGCGCCAAGCTGCTCCAGTCCCTTGGTCAGAATCGCGGTGTAGCTCGCCACCCGCTGCGCAATGCGCGTCAATCCCTGAGGCCCGTGGTAAACGGCGTACATGCTGGCGACGACGGCCGGCAGCACCTGGGCGGTGCAGATGTTGGAGGTGGCCTTTTCGCGCCGGATATGCTGCTCGCGCGTTTGCAGCGCCAGGCGGTAGGCCGGGTCGCCATGCACGTCCACGCTCACGCCCACCAGGCGCCCGGGCAGGGAGCGCTTGTACTCGTCCCGGCAAGCCATGAAGGCGGCGTGCGGGCCGCCCGCGCCCATGGGCATGCCAAAGCGCTGGGTCGTGCCGACGACGATGTCCGCGCCCCATTCGCCCGGCGGGGCAATCAAGGTAAGGGCAAGCAGGTCGGCGGCGACGATAAAGGCGGCCTGTTTGGCATGCACTTTTTCGACATCGGCGGCAAGCGCGTCAATACGGCCACTGGTGGCCGGGTACTGGGCCAGCACCGCGAAGTAGTCGCCCTGGAGAGCGGCGTTCCATTCTTCGAGCGAGTTCGCCAGCACCACTTCGATGTCCATGGGCGCGGCGCGCGTCTGGATCACCTCAATGGTTTGCGGGTGTGCGTCACCCGCCACGACAAAGCGCATGCTTTTGGATTTGACCGAGCGGCGCGCCAGCGTCATGGCCTCAGCGGCGGCGGTGGCCTCGTCCAGCATGGAGGCGTTGGCGATCGGCATGGCGGTGAGCTCGCACACCATGGTCTGGAAGTTGATCAGCGCCTCCATGCGCCCCTGCGATATCTCGGCCTGGTACGGCGTGTAGGCGGTGTACCAGGCGGGGTTCTCCAGCACATTGCGCAGGATGACGCCGGGGGTATGGGTGCCGTAGTAGCCTTGGCCGATGAAGCTGCGCAGCACCTGGTTCTTTGCAGCCAGCGCCTTGAGTTCGGCCAGCGCAGCGGCTTCGGTGCAGGCGCTCGGCAAATCCATGGCCGTGCGGCGCGCAATGGAGCGCGGCACGATGGAGTCGATCAGCGTGCGGCGCGAAGCCTCGCCAATGGTCGAGAGCATGAGCGCTTCGTCCTCGGCATCAATGCCGATGTGGCGGGGCAGGAATTCGTCCGCGTTTTCAAGCGTGCGCAGGGCAGGGGTGGAGGTCATCGGCTTGGACAGAGAAAAAGAGGCATTCGCCCAACTGGGCTGAGCGGGCGAATGCGGAGGGGGAGGCTGAGCAGGAAAGCGCCAGCCTCAGGCGCCTTTGGTGAATTCGGTGTAGGCGGGCTCGTCCATCAAGGCATCGAACTGCGTCATGTCGCTCGCGCGCACCCGAAAGAACCACCCGGTACCCAGCGGGTCGGTGTTGGCCAGCGAAGGGTCGGCGCGCAGCGCTTCGTTCACCTCCACCACTTCGCCGGAAACTGGCATGTAGATATCGGCAGCAGCCTTGACGGACTCCACCACGCCTGCCACCTCGCCCTGGGCGAATGTCGCGCCAATTTCCGGCAGGTCGACGAACACCACGTCGCCCAGCGCATCTTGCGCGTGCAGCGTGATGCCCACCGTGGCCGCTTCGTGGTTGCTGATGTCCACCCATTCGTGGTCGCGCGAGTATTTGACGGTCATAAGAAAGCTCCAGAAAAAACAGGAAAAAAAGTAGGAAAAAAGCAGGAAGAAAAAGACCCGGACACTGTAGCGGCCCGCGCAGACTGCGGCAACGCGCAGTCCTGCTCAGCCGCGGAAATAGCGCGCGGGAACGAACGGCAGGGCACTCACCTTCATGGGCACCGGCTTGCCGCGCACCATGGCGAACAGCTCGGTGCCGGGCGGTGCATAGTCTGGCGCCACGTAGGCCAGGGCAATCGGCTGGTTCAGTGTGGGGCTGAGCAGGCCGCTGGTGACTTGGCCGATGCTTTGGCCATCCATGTTTTCCAGCAGGGCGGGTTCGCGCACCGGCACGCGCTCGGTCGCGACCAGCCCGACGCGCTTGCGGGTGAGCAGTGAAGGGTCGTCGATCTGCGCCAGCACGTTGTCCGCACCCGGAAAACCGCCCGCGCGTGCGCCGCCGGTGCGCCGCACTTTCTGAATCGCCCAGTTCAGACCTGCTTCGCTCGGCGTGGTGCCGGTGTCGATGTCGTTGCCGTAGAGGCACAGTCCAGCCTCCAGCCGCAGCGAGTTGCGCGCGCCCAGGCCAATGGGGGCAACTTCCGGCTGTGCCAGCAGTGCGCGTGCCAGGGCCTCGGCCTCGGCGGCAGGCGCGGAAATCTCAAAACCGTCTTCCCCGGTGTAGCCGCTGCGCGTGACAAAACAGTCGGTGCCCGCGACGGAATAGTTGCCACCGGTCATGAAGACAAGCTGTTCCATGCCGGGTGCGAGCCGCGCCATCACGGTGGCCGCTTGCGGGCCTTGCAAGGCGAGCAGTGCGCGGTCTGGCAGGGGCTGCACGGTGCAGCGCTGGCCAATGTGTGCAGTGATGTGGGCGATGTCAGCCGCCTTGCAGGCCCCGTTGACGATGACGAACAGGCTGTCGTCGGCCTCCTTGAAGAACATCAGGTCGTCGAGGATGCCGCCCTCCGGGTTCAGCAGCAGACCGTAGCGCTGTTTGCCCACGGCCAGGCCGATCACGTCCACGGGAATCAGCGTTTCAAAGGCAGCAGCAGCGTCGGCACCGGTGAGCCGCAACTGGCCCATGTGCGAGACGTCAAACAGGCCCGCTGCCGTACGCGTGTGCCGGTGCTCGGCCATCAGGCCGGCGGGGTACTGCACCGGCATGGAGTAGCCGGCAAACGACACCATGCGCGCGCCAAGCTCCAGGTGCAGGGCGTGGAGCGGTGTGGTCTTGAGGTCGGTGGCAGGAGCGGTCATGTGCGGGTTTTTTTGGGCAAATGCGGGCCGTGGCTTTGGAGAGTGTCCGAAGCCACGGAATTTGCCCTGCTGTCCGCTTTACCTGAGAGATTCACCGCGCTGCCCTGGCTGGCCGCGTGGCTTGCTCCTTCGGTGGGCTGGTCGCGTTGCCTGCAACGCCCAGCCTCTCTCCAGCAAGGGAACGCCCGCATCGCTGCGGGCGGTGGCCAGTCCTTTTTGCCTGAGCGTTCGGTGAACCTGCGCCTTCGGCGGCGCCACGGCCCCTTGTGCGGGGTGGCGCGCTCTCCTGACCCGAAGAATTCTATGACAGTGTGGCGCCCTATTTGGCGTACACCAGATCGCGCAGTGCCAGGGACAGCTCGGGCACGTAGGTGATCACCATCAGGCAAGCCATGATGACCAGCACGAAGGGAATCAGGTGGCCAATGATGCGATCAAGCGAAATTCGCGCCACCGTACAGGCCGCAAACAGGTTCACGCCAAACGGCGGGGTGATCATGCCCATGGCGAGGTTGACCACCATCACCAGGCCGAAGTGCACCGGATCGACGCCAAAGTGCATCGCGACCGGCGCAAGAATGGGAGCGAGCACGATGATGGCGGCGCTGGTTTCAATGAACATGCCAATAAGGAACAAGGCCGCATTCACGCCCAGCAAGAAGTAGGTGGGCGATTTGAGCACCGCTTCCAGCCAGTGCCCAATGGCTTCTGGCACGCCAGCGCGCGTAATCAGGAACGCAAACAGCCCGGCGTTGGCAATGATGAACATGATCACGGCCGAGGAAATGGCCGAACGCCGCAGCACGCCGGCGAGCTGGCGCACGCCGACTTCGCGGTAGATCACCAGGCCCACAATCAGCGAGTAAAAAACCGCGACAGCAGAAGCTTCGGTCGGCGTAAACACACCGCCGTAAATGCCGCCCAGAACGATGACCGGCATGAACAGCGCCCAGCCCGCCTGCCAGGTGGCGCGGGCGAGCGGCATGCGGCCGTCTCCGTCGGTTTTGCCCCAGCCTTTCCATTTGCAGTACGCCCAGACAAACACCATCAGCGCGCCCGCAATCAACAGGCCGGGGCCAAAGCCGGCAATGAACAGCTCGCCAATCGACACTTCGGCGCTGACGCCATACAGGATGAGCGGAATCGACGGCGGAATCACCACGCCCAGCTCGGCAGACGTGGCTTGCAGCGATGCCGCGTAGGTCACCGGGTAGCCGTGTTTCACCAGCGCCGGAATCAAAATGGCGCCAATGGCAAACGTGGTGGCCACGGACGAGCCCGACACCGCCGCGAAAATCATGCAGGTCAGCACGCAGGTCATGGGCAAGCCGCCCTGTACGCCGCCCACCAGGCTTTTGGCAAATTCGACCAAGCGGCGCGAAATGCCGCCTGCTTCCATCAGGTTGCCGGCCAAAATGAAGAAGGGAATGGCGGCCAGCGGAAACTTGTTGATGGCGCCAAACATTTCCTTCACGGAAATGAGCATGTGTGCGTTGGTCGCCTGAATGCCCAGGATGGACGCCAAGCCAATCGACACCGCAACCGAAATGGTGAGCGCAAAGCACAACACCATGGTGGAGATCATCACGATGCTCATTGCGCCGTCTCCAGTTCCATGCGGCGCGGATCGATCAGGTTGCCGATGATGCCCAGGGCACTGAACAGCGCGCCCACCGGCATCGCGATATAGGCCCAGAACATCGAGAGCGATTCCAGTCCCGCCATGGTCTGCACACGGCCGCGCAGCGCGTAATCGAGGCCCCACCACATGATGATGGCCATGAGCGTGAGGGCGGCGAGCGCCACCACCCAATCGAGCACGCGGCGAATGCGCTGGCCGCTCCAGCGGTAGAGCACGTCCACGCTGATCATGGCGCCTTGGCGAAACGCGCAGGGAATGGCCAAAAACACCATCCAGATCAACGTGAAGCGAATCAGCACCTCGGTCCACTCGGCCGGCTGCTCCAGCACAAAGCGCGTGATGATCTGGAACATGCCGAGCGAGGCGGACACCAGCAGCATGACGCAGGCACCGAACAGCGCCAGAGACGTGGTCCAGCGCTCAAGGGCAAGAAAGGCATTTTTCATGGAGGCGGGAGCGAGGCGGAAAATACGAATAAAAACGCCCGCTAGCGCAATGCTGGCGGGCGCTAACAGCTATAAAAACCGCAGCAATTTACTTGTAGTTGCGAATCTTGTCCAGATTGTCCTTGCCGAACTGCTTTTCAAACTGGGTTTCCACCGGTGCCAGCGCAGCGACGAACTTGGCTTTGTCGATGTTGTCGATCACCGTCATGCCTTTGGCCCGCAGGTCGGCAACGCCCTTGGCGTCGTCTTCGTCCACGCGGGCGCGGTTGGCTTTGGCGCCTGCTTTGGCGGCTTCGAGGAACGCGGTCTTGTCGGCCGCCGAGAGCTTGTCAAACTCGGCCTTGTTCATCAAAAAGATGCAGGGCGAGTACACATGCCCGGTTAGCGTCAGGTGCTTTTGTACCTGGTCGAACTTGGCCGAAATGATGACCGACAGCGGGTTCTCCTGGCCATCTACCGTGCCCTGCTGCAGCGCGGTGAACACTTCCGGGAAAGCCATGGGCGTGGTGATGATGCCAAAGCCCTTGTAGGCGGCAATGTGCACCGGGTTTTCCATGGTGCGCATCTTCAGACCTTTGAGGTCTTCCGGCACTTTCACATCGCGCTTGCTGTTGGTCATGTGGCGGAAGCCGTTCTCGGCCCATGCCAGGGCCTTGAAGCCCTTGCTGTCGAACTTGGTCAGCATGTCCTGGCCAATAGGGCCGTCCAGCACCGCGCGGGCGTGGGCCTTGTCGCGGAACAGAAAAGGCACGTCGAAAATCTTGGTCTCGGGCACAAAGTTGGGCACCGGGCCGGTCGAGCTGAAGGCCAGCGCTTGCGTGCCCAGCTGCACCGCTTCGATGGATTCACGCTCCCCACCCAGCGCGCCGTTGTAGAAGGTCTGGATCTTGTAGCGGCCCCCGGTGCGCTGCTCGACTTCCTTGGCAAAGACGTCAATGGCCACGCCTTGGTGCGAATTCTGTGCGGTGGAGATGCTGATGCGCATCGTGGTTTGCGCGCTGGCGCCGGCCATCAGACCAAAGGCGAGGCCCAAGCCGAAGACGAGTTTGTTCAGTTGCATGGTGGTTCCTGAAGGGGGATCGGGGACATCGACTGCCTGCGAGGCGAGGCATCGCAGGCAGCAAGAAAATTCATTATGTTGAGCGTCGCCGCTGCCGCCATCGGGGTTTGTTCTGGGCCGCAGGCCCAGGAGTGCGATGCGCCAAGGCCTAAGGGCGGGAAATCGCCGCGCCGACGCGTCCGGCCGTCAGATATATGTCAGTCAAATGGTGGTCTGGCGCTGCCCTGGCTGGGGGTAACCAGCCAGGGCCCGGGCAGTGCGTGCGCTCCGGTAAGAGCGCCTTGCTGCACCTAGTGTGCCCCATCCGCCACAGCTGGATTTACTGGAATCGTCATGAAAAGTGCAAACAACAGAAAATTATTCTGTACAGACTAGTTTCGGTAAATAATATTTCTGATGGACCGTCTTGACAGAAAAATTCTCGCTGTGCTGCAGGGCAACGCCCGCGCCAGCCTGCAGGAAATCGGGCAGGCCGTGGGGTTGAGCCCCTCGCCGTGCTGGGGCCGTATCAAGAAGATGGAAGAGGCCGGGGTGATCGAGGGCTACACCGTGCGCATCAACGCGCAGGCCATTGACTTGGCCGATACCGTGCTGGTACAGGTCACGCTCGACAGCCATACCGACAATACGCTGGAGAAGTTTGGCGAAA
>JAUCDU010000145.1:0-6945 GCA_034674825.1 Giesbergeria sp. | reverse complement strand
GACGAGGAGCAGGCCGCCATCGTGCTGGGCGCTAGCGGCTGGCAGACCTTCTGGCATGTCACGCTGCCCAACATCAAGTGGGGCCTGGTCTACGGCGTCATTCTGTGCAATGCGCGGGCCATGGGCGAGTTCGGCGCGGTGTCGGTGGTCTCGGGCCACATTCGCGGCCAGACCAACACCATGCCACTGCACGTGGAAATTTTGTACAACGAGTACCAGTCGGTGGCGGCCTTCGCCGTCGCTTCGCTGCTGGCCCTGCTGGCTCTGGTCACGCTGGTCATTAAAAGCGTGGCCGAGTGGCGGCAAGAGAAACAGTTGCGTGAAGCGGCCGAGCTGCCGCCAGAGCGCCCGCGTGCCAGCGCCGCAGGAACACCATCATGAGCATTGAAATCCGCAACATCAGCAAGCAGTTCGGCGATTTTCGTGCGCTGGACGACGTCAGCCTGGACATCAGCTCGGGCGAACTCATCGCCTTGCTTGGGCCCTCGGGCTGCGGCAAGACCACGCTGCTGCGCATCATCGCCGGGCTGGAGACGCCGGATATCGGCAGCATTCACTTTTCCGGCGAAGACACCACCGAGGTGCATGTGCGCGAGCGCGGCGTCGGCTTTGTGTTCCAGCACTACGCGCTGTTTCGCCACATGACGGTGTTTGAAAACGTCGCCTTCGGCCTGCGCATGAAGCCCAAGAAGCTGCGCCCGAGCGAAGCGCAGATCAAGAAAAAAGTGACGGAGCTGCTGGCGCTGGTGCAGCTCGACTGGCTGGCCGAGCGCCACCCCTCACAGCTCTCGGGCGGGCAGCGCCAGCGCATTGCCCTGGCGCGCGCGCTGGCGGTGGAGCCCAAGGTGCTGCTGCTCGACGAGCCCTTCGGCGCGCTTGATGCGAAGGTGCGCAAGGAATTGCGCCGCTGGCTGCGCCGCCTGCACGATGAGCTGCACGTGACCAGCATCTTCGTTACCCACGATCAGGAGGAGGCGCTGGAGGTGGCCGACCGCGTGGTGGTCATCAACCACGGCCGCATCGAGCAAAGCGGCTCGCCACAAGAGGTGTGGGACCACCCGGCGAGCCCGTTCGTGTATGGGTTTCTGGGCGACGTGAACCTGTTTCATGGCCGCGCGCACGAAGGCCAGGTGGATCTTGGCGGCATGCAACTGGCTGCGCCCGAGTACGGCGCTGCGCAACACGAAAAGGCACTGGCCTATGTGCGCCCACACGACCTCGATGTGGAGCGGCCCGGTGTCGGCGCTGCGGTGCCGGCCAACGCGCTGCTGGCGCGGCTGACGCGCGCCATCGTGGTGGGCCCGATCGCCCGGTTGGAACTCGTGGCCGAAACTGCTACCAAAAGCCGTGACAATGCAGGCTCCGAGACCGTGATAGAGGCACAGATTGCCGCTCAGCAGTTTCGGGACATGGCGTTTCGCGAAGGCGAGATGCTGCTGGTCACTCCGCGCCGCGCCAAGGTCTTTCTGGACCAGGCCGCCGGCATCTGAGGCGCCCGAACCGGAGCGCCGCCTTCTTGACGTTCTGGGGTTTCGATGATTCTCGACTGGTTCACTACGGCCCCGCGCCGCATTCTGGCGCTCATCTGTCTGGTCTGCATTGGTTTGCTGGCGTTTGGGCTGTACCTGCAGCATGTCGTGGGCCTGGAGCCATGTCCGATGTGCATCGTGCAGCGATACGCTCTTGTTTTGGTAGCTGTATTCACAGGACTGGCGTGCGCCAGGGGCTCAAAAGGCTGGATAACTTCTTGGTCGGTGCTGGCGCTGCTTGCCAGCGGCTTTGGCGCCTTTACGGCGGCTCGCCAGAGCTGGCTGCAGTGGTACCCGCCCGAGTTCGCCATGTGCGGGCGCGACTTCTACGGAATGATCGAGAACTACCCCATCAGCCGCGCCGTTCCCATGATTTTCCGTGGCTCTGGCGATTGCGCTGCGGTGGACTGGACCTTCTTGGGCGGCTCGATCGCCAACTGGTCCTTTGTCTGCTTCGTCGGTTTCGCACTGGCCCTGCTGGTGCTGCTGGTTCGCAGTCGGCGCTACGCACCCGCCTGAGCGTCTCGGCCCTCCGCGCCGAACAGCAGCACCGGCGCATCGCCTTCGCGCCAGGGTGCGTGCTTGTCCATCACCGCTGCAAACAGGTCGCTCGCAAGCCAGTCCGCGAGCCAGGCTTGCAACCTGGGCAAGGGCAGGGCCGCCCAGCGCTCGGGATCGATGGCGGCAAACTGGCGCACGAAGGGAAAAATCGCCGCGTCCGCCAGCGAGGGGTTTGGTCCGCAGAATTGTCCCTGCTGCAACCGTGCTTCCCAGCTGTCGAGGCATTGCTGCGCCGCGTTCCATGCGGTTTTCGGGTCGGCATCGGCAAAGCGCTCGGGGTACTTGCAGCGGTCCAGTGCCTGCTTGAAGAGGCTATCGCACATGGCGAGCAGCGCCTCCATCTCAGCCGGGTCGTGCGCCAGCCAGCCTTTGGGATCGTTGCCTTGCAAGGCCCAGCGCATGATCGCCAAGCTTTCGTCGATGATTTCACCTTGCGGCAGCACGAGCACCGGGACGGTGGCTTTGGGTGACGCGGCGAGCAGCGCCGCCGGTTTGTCGCGCAGCTGCACTTCGCGCAGCGCAACCGGGGTGCTGCTTACGGCCAGTGCCAGTCTGGCACGCATCGCGTAGGGGCAGCGGCGAAAGGAATAAAGCACGGGAAGGGCAGCCATCGGCCCATGGTAGGCGACAAGTGCGCTTGCGCTGGGTTTGCGGCGTGTGCAAAGCCAGGCGCATTCGCTACCATGCGACCCAACAGCTACAAAAATCTAAGGGAGCGGCAATGGAAAAACAAACCGCGGTGGACCTTTTCGCCCGGCTGGATCAGCTCAACCGCATTGGGGCGGAGCTGTCCCGTGAGCGCAATATCGAGCGTCTGCTGGAGAACATCCTGGAAGCGGCCAAAACCTTGACCTGCGCCGATGGCGGCACGCTCTACAGCGTGACCGACGACGCCAGCGCCCTGCATTTTGAAATCATGCGCACCGATTCCCTAGGCATCCGGCTGGGCGGAACCACTGGCAAACCGATCGAACTGCCCGACCTTCCGCTGCGCCGCCAGGACGGCGCCCCCAACGACGCACTGGTGGCTGCTCACGCAGCGCTGCATGGGCGCGCCGTGAACATCGAGGACGCGTATATGCAAGAGGGGTTTGACTTCTCTGGTACGCGTGCGTTCGATCAGCGCACCGGCTACCGCTCGCAGTCGTTCCTGACCGTGCCCATGACCGACCACCAGGGCGAGCTGATCGGCGTGCTGCAACTCCTCAACGCGCTTGACCCCGACACTGGCAAGGTGGTGGCCTTTTCCAGCGCCGACCAAAGCCTGACAGAGTCGTTGGCGTCGCAGGCGGCAATAGCGCTGTCCAACCGCTTGCTGATCACTCAGCTTGAGCGCCTGTTCGAGTCCTTCGTCAAGCTCATCAACATCGCCATCGACGAAAAATCGCCCTACACCGGCGGTCACTGCGAGCGCGTGCCCGAGCTCACCATGATGCTGGCCGAGGCGGCCGATGCGACGAGGACGGGGCCGCTTGCGGATTTCCGCATGAGCGAGCGTGACCGCTACGAGCTGAAAATGGCGGGGCTTCTGCACGACTGCGGCAAGATCACGACGCCGGTGCATGTGGTGGACAAGGCCACAAAGCTGCACACGCTGTACGACCGCATTGGTCTCATCGACACACGCTTTGAGGTACTGCGCCGCGATGCCGAACTTACCGCCCTGCGTGCGCAGTTGGCGCTGCGTCCGGTCGTCGATGCAGGCGCCGAAGAAGTGGCCACCGCCGGACTGCAGCGTGAATTGAAGGCGCTGGACGAAGACCGGGCCTTTCTGCGCCACAGCAACCGCGGTGTCGAGTCCATGCAGCCCGCCGACCAGCAGCGCGTGCGCGACATCGGGGCGCATCGCCAATGGCGCAATGCCGACGGTGTGCAGACCGCGTTCCTGAGCGCTGAGGAAGTCGAGAATCTCACCATTCGCGCCGGCACACTGACCCAGTCCGAGCGCGACATCATCAATTACCACATCGTTGCCACCATCAAGATGCTGGAAGCCCTGCCGTGGCCACAACATCTGAAGAACGTGCCCGAGTACGCAGGCGGCCACCACGAGCGCATGGACGGCAAAGGCTACCCGCGCGGTCTGACGCGCGACCAGATGTCGGTGCAGGCGCGGATGATGGGCATTGCCGACATCTTTGAGGCCCTGACCGCCGCCGACCGGCCCTACAAGAGCGGCATGAAACTCTCGCAGGCGCTGGCCATCATGGAACGCATGATGCACGGCGGGCATATCGATCCCGATTTGTTTGAAGTGTTTCTGCGCGAGCGCGTCTACCAGCGTTATGCCGAGCGCTTTCTGGACGCCGAACAGATCGATACCGTCATGTTGCCGAGTGCTGAGGCGGCCAGCTAACTGCGGCGGTGAAACGGCGTTGTCAGGTGCCGCCGCGTCTGGCGCGCTTCCTTGATGCGCTGGCTGTGTGCGGCCAGCAGGTCGCCACGCGTGACGATGCCCACCATGTCGGTTCGGCTACCGTCGGCCAGCACCACCAGGCGCCCGACATGCGCCTGCACCATGTGGTCGGCTGCCTCGCGCGCCGAGTGGCTTTCCTGCACCACCAATGCCGGGCGACGCACCAGTTGCTCAACGCAGGCATCGCCCGGTACCGAGGGCTTGAGCAAATCCTTGCGCGTGACGACACCGATCAACGTGCCCGCTTTCAGAACCGGGAACCCCTGGTGCTGTACATGCGCGTTGCCTTCGTCCATCCAGTTTCGGACGTCGCCCACACGCTGCGTGCTATCGAGCCAGGCGACGTTGCGGCTGCAAATGGCGCCTACCGTGACCTGGTCCAGGTAATCTGCGCTGTATTCGGACGGCACCCGAACGCCGCGGCGCGTGATCTTCTCGGTCATGATGGTGTGGCGCATCAGCAAGCCGGACACCAGATAGGCCGCAGCGCAACCCGCGAGCAGAGGCAGCAGTCCATGCGGCTGTTGGGTGGTTTCAAACGCGAACACGACAGAAGCCAGAAATGCACGCGAAGCCCCAGCGAAGATGGCCGCCATGCCCACCAGCGCGGCCACACGCGGATCTATGCCCAGCGCCGGAAGCCAGCCCGCCAGCAGCGCGCCAACGATGGCGCCCAGCGCGCCGCCAACGGTGAAAAGCGGTGCCAGTGTGCCGCCGGACGTGCCGCTGCCCAACGCAATGGACCAGGAAATGAACTTCAGCACGCCCAGCGTGACAAGGGCACCAACAGCCAGATGTCCGTTCAGAATGGCCGCAATGTTGTCGTAGCCAACGCCCAGGGTTTGGGGCTCGATGTAGCCGATGGCGCCAACCACCAGGCCACCCAGCGCTGGCCAGTACACCCAGTGCACGGGAAGCTTCTCGAACGCGTCTTCAATGCCGTACGTCAGTTTGGTGATGCCGACGCCAACCACGCCCAGAAGAGCGCCCAGTGCGGTGTAGACCATAAGCGCCGCAGTGCCAGGTGTCGCGACGGCCGACATCGCAAACACGGCCTCGGTGCCCTCAAGTGGGTAGCGGACGGCGGTAGCGGCAGCGGCCGCCAAGGTCACCGGGATCAAGGAGCGTGCGCGGCGCTCGAAAAGCAGCAGTTCGACAGCCAACAGAACCGCAGACACGGGAGCCGAAAAGATCGCAGCCATGCCAGCCGCAGCACCCGCAGCAAGCAGCGTCTTTCGCTCGTCAGCGGTGACGTGAATAAGTTGCCCGAGCAGCGAGCCCAGCGCGCCGCCTGTTGCAATGATGGGGCCTTCAGCGCCAAAGGGGCCGCCCGTGCCGATCACCACGGCAGACGACACCGGCTTGAGCCAGGTAATGCGTGCAGGAATCCGGCTCTCGTTGCGCAGAATCTGCTCCATCGCTTCTGGAATGCCGTGCCCGCGAATCGCCTTGGAGCCCCATTTCGCCATGAAGCCCACAATCAGGCCGCCAATGGCGGGCACCAAAATCACCCACAGGCCCAGCTGGTTGTGTGCCGGACTTGTGAAATCGGTGCTCAGGCGCCCATAGAACGCGATGTTGGTGACAAACCCGATCAAATGCGTCAACGCATAGGCCACGAACGCTGCCAGCACGCCAAGCCCAATGGCCAGGCCGCTCAGCCAGACCAGCCGCTGGTCCAGCAATTGCGCGCTGCGGGCCATGTTCGCGTCCAGCAGGGCTGAATCCAGGGTGGGGGATATTGGCAAAGCCGCGTGGGTGTGGGCGTCTACTTTCTGGTGCTTCATCCCGAAATCTTCATAACAAACAAAAGGCAATGCTTTGCTAGCTTCCGTAGTCGGAGCTTGCGTGTCAGACGCTGAGCGTCAATGCATCAGCCTCGCTACAACTTGCGCACGAGCACCTGGCTGCGCCGGTCCCAGTTGTATTTGCGCTTGCGCGCTTCGGGGAGCCATTCGGGATCCACCAGCTTGAAGCCGCGCTTGAGAAACCAGTGCACGGTCCGCGTCGTGAGCACGAAGATGCTGTCCAGCCCCAGCAGGCGGGCACGCTGCTCGATGCGGCGCAACAGCTTTTCGCCATCGCCCGTGCCCTGGCTCTGTGGCGAGACCGTGAGCGCGGCCATCTCGGCGGTGCGCGCCTCGGGGTAGGGGTAGAGAGCGGCACAGCCAAAGATCACACCGTCGTGCTCGACGATGGTGTAGTTGGCAGCGTCGCGCTCAATCTCGGTGCGGTCGCGCTTGACGAGCGAGCCGTCTTTTTCAAAGGGTTCAATCAATTGCAGGATGCCGGCGACATCGTCGGCCGTGGCCTCGCGGACTTCCTCCAGCTTTTCATCCACGATCATGGTGCCGATGCCATCGTGGACGTAGATTTCCAGCAGCAGCGAGCCGTCAATGGCAAAGGGAATGATGTGGCTGCGCTCGACGCCGCCCTGGC
>JAUCDU010000144.1:0-6954 GCA_034674825.1 Giesbergeria sp. | reverse complement strand
CCTTTGCCACTGGTGATGGCAATGATGCGTGCGCCCGCCGGGGCGCCCGCAGTGGCCTGCGGAACGGTAGGGGTGGTCGAAGGTGACTGCGCGTCGCTCATCGGTTCACTTTCATTGGGCGCTGTCGCTGGAGTTCATGGGGGGCAGCTCGCCCCAGCCCGATGGGGTGTAGAGCGAACCGAAAAGCAAGCCTTTTTCCTCGGCGCTTACGGTGCTGTTGGGTTGTTCCTCGATGCAGACCCGGTTGCGGCCCTCGGATTTTGCGCGGTAGAGCTGGTGGTCGGCACGGCTTGTCCACAAACTTGTGGTGGAGCGTATCCACTGCAGCGCAAACGCGCCACCGATGCTCATCGTGACATGCACGGTCGTTTTGGGAGCGACCAGGATGGGCGTGGCCGCCACGGCGCGCCGTATGCGCTCCGCAACCGCCCGGCCAAACTCGGCCTGACAGGCCGGCAACACAATGGCGAATTCTTCGCCGCCGTAGCGGCCCAAAGTGTCCATGGGGCGCACGCAAGCGGCCAGGGTTTGCGCAACCACCTGCAACACCCGGTCGCCTGCTACATGGCCATGCGTGTCGTTGACCCGCTTGAAATGGTCGATATCCAGCATCATCAGCAACGCCGCCTCCCCAGAGCGCGCAACACGATCGACTTCGCGCTCCAGCGCTGCGTGAAAGTGCCGGCGGTTGGCCAAGCCGGTGAGTGGATCGCGCAGGGAGAGTTCGCACAGAGCGTCTACCACCGACTGCACATAATGCGTCGGGTTGGCTGCGGCATGCGGCAGCTGTGCGGTTCCGTCGGAGCCCTGCTCAATCAGGGCAAGGGCCGTATCCAGCCGGAGTGCGCGCAGGTCAACCAGAGATGGAGACACAGGTTCGGACACAGATTCAGGAGAATAGCTTGGCGGCAGTGTAACGTGGCCTTTGCGGCTCAAGAGCCTGAATTGCTGGCTTTTGGATTCGCTTCTTGCAGGGCCTCCACCGCCTGTCTTTCGGTTCGGTACATCTGCACGTTCGGGCTGGGCAGAATGCCAGCGCGCTCCAGCGCTCGCTCGACTGGCAATTTCAGGCCACTGATGTGCAGCCGCGCGCCGTGCTCGCGCACCAGTGCCGCGATCCGCACAAAGGTTTCCACGCCAGTCACGTCGATGCGGTTGATGGGTTGGGCAAACAGGCAGACGTCGCTGACCTGCTCCGTTGTGCGCAAGTACAGCCGCGCCGCCAGGCGCTGCTCGAGAGCGCGGGCCGAAGCGAAATCAAGCTCGGCGTCCATGCGCAGGGCAAGCACCCGGGGTGCAAGTTCGGCCAGATGCCACAGCTTGCGATCGCGCAAGCTGCCATCCTGGTGCAGCCCCACTTCAATGATGCGCGGATGCAAGCGCTGGAACAGGAAGTGCGTGAGGTTCATCACCACCCCCGCCAGTACGCCCCAATAGAGCTGCGGCGCAGTCGCCAGCGTAATTGCAAACGTGGCCACGGCGATCACCGCCTCAACGCGCGAAATGCGCCACAAGGAACGCGCCAGCCCTGGTTGAATGAGGTTGACAATTGCCGCGACCACCACGGCGGCAAGCACTGCCTGCGGCACATGGTGCAGCGCCGGCGTCAGCCACAGCAGCGCCAGGAACACCACTGCGGTGGCAAACAGCGTGGCCCAGCCGGAGCGTGCCCCGGCGTACAGATTGATCGCCGAGCGTGAAAACGAGGCGCTGGTGGGAAACGCACCACAGAGACCGGCACTGATCTTGGCCATGCCGTGGGCGATCAGATCCTGGTTCTCGTTCCAGCGCGTACCGCCCTTCTGGTGGTCCACCTTGGCGCTGGAGGCGGTCTCCAGAAAGCTGACCAGCGTGACCACCAGTACCGGCATCACAAGCTGGCCAAACGTGCTCCAGGGCAGTGCACCGGGCCAATAAAACCCAGGCAGGCCCGCCGGAAGTGCACCGACCACGGCGCCGCCCTGTGCCTCGTAGCCGGTTGCCGCGCTGAGGAGTGCCGCGCCGGCCATGATGGCGACGACCATTGGAAAGCGCGGCCATCGTTTCTTGGCGACTATCAGCAGGACCAAGCTCACCAGACCCAAGCCGGCACCAAACCCGTCAACCGATGCCAGTCCTGGTGCAGCGATCCAGATGGCGAGACTGCCTTGCACCCCCAGCAACGACGGCAGTTGCGAAAGCAGAATCAAAATGGCAGCCGCTTGCGTGAATCCGCTGAGCACCGGGGAGGTGACTACCTGCATCACCCAGCCAAAGCGCGCCGCGCCCATCAGCAGTTGCAGCGCACCCGACAAGATGGCCATCCAGGCTGCGAGCGCCACCCACTCGGCGCTGCCAGGCTGGGCCATGCCGATGAGCGAGGCGCCAATGAGCAAGCTGGTCAGTGCCGTCGGGCCGACGCCAAGTCGCGTGGACGAGCTCCACAGCACGGCGATCAGCGCCGGTATCAGCGAGGCGTAGATTCCGGTGACCAAGGGCATACCCGCCAGAGCAGCGTAGGCAACGCCTTGGGGCACCAGCATCAGGCCCACGGTTACGCCAGCCGACAGCTCTCCCACCAGCAAGCTGCGCGTCGGTTTCGGCCAAGCGAGAAACGGGAACCACTTTGCAAGGGAGAAACGTGACATGGCTCGATTGTCGCGTGACGCCCACCGTGCCGTACGGGTCAAGAGTTTGTCCTACAGCGCAATGCGTACCGGCCGACGCGACCGGACGATTGCACCGCCTACAGTGCGCTGCATCCATTTGCATTCAAGGTACAAACATGAAATCCAATATTGACTTCTCCGGTTCGTTTGCCCGCATGTCCGCCATCGTTGCGGTGTCAGCGCTGTCGCTCGGGCTTGCCGCTTGCGACAAGGCCCAGGAGCCGCCGACTGTCGGCCAGCAGCTCGATTCAGCGGTGCAGAAGGCGGATCAGGCAGGCGATGAGGCCAAGGCCAAGGCCGAGCAGGCGATGGACGCCACCCAAGCCAAGATGGCAGAGGGCGCCAACAAGGCAGAAAACGCCGCCGACCGCGCGGGGGAAGCCATGAAGGATGCTGCGCATTCCGCTGGCGCACTGGCTGACGACGCCGCCATAACCGCCAAGATTTCTGCTGAGCTGGCCAAGGATCCAGACCTGAGCGCCATCAAAATCGACGTGGATACGACGGCAGGCGTCGTGCGTTTGAGCGGCCCCGCACCGAGCCAGGCCGCCAAAGACCGCGCCGCCACCTTGGCGCAGTCCGTGGAAGGCGTGAAGTCGGTCAACAACGAACTCGTCGTGGGCAAGAGCTAAAGCCCAGGTCGGTTCAGCGCGCGTCGGGGCTACGATGCGCGCATGAACTCTTTTGCTCGCGCACTCGAAACCAGCCTTATTCACCACGCCTACCAGCCGCCGGCTGGTTTTGAAGCGCCGCAGCCGGCGGTGCACAAGGCGTCTACCGTCATCTTTCCGAGCGTGGCGGCCATGCGCGCCCGTGAATGGAAAGACAAAAGCGGCTATACCTACGGCCTGCACGGCACGCCCACGACCTTCATTCTTGAAGAGCGTTTGTGTGCACTCGAAGGCGGCCTGCAATGCCTGCTGGTGCCCAGCGGATTGGCGGCCATTGCCACGGTGTCGCTGGCCTTGCTGCGAGCGGGCGACGAAGTACTGTTGCCGGACAATGCCTACGGGCCCAACCGTGCGCTGACAGATTCGCTGCTGGCGCAATATGGCATTCGGCATGCGGTATACGACCCCATGGATCTGGCCGACCTGGCCCATCGCATCGGTGCCGATACGCGCCTTGTGTGGCTCGAGGCTCCCGGCTCGGTCACGCTGGAATTTCCCGATCTGCCGGGCATGGCGCGCTTGTGTCGCGAGCGCGGCGTGTTGACGGCGCTGGACAACACCTGGGGCGCAGGCCTCGCTTTCGCACCGTTTGATCTGCTGGGCGATGGTTCTGGCAGTGTCGCGGCAGATGTCAGCGCCCACGCCTTGACCAAATACCCGAGCGGTGGCGGCGATGTCTTGATGGGCAGCGTGGTAACGCGCGAGCCGGGTTTGCACCTCAAATTGAAGTTGGCCCACATGCATTTGGGCCTGGGCGTGGGCGCCAACGATGCCGAAGCAGTGCTGCGCGCTCTCCCCAGCATAGGCCTGCGTTACCGCGCGCACGACCGCGGCGCGCGCGCGCTGGCGGCCTGGATGGCCGAGCAGCCTGCGGTGGCCCAGGTGCTGCACCCGGCGCTGGCGGGATCGCCGGGGCATGCGCATTGGAAAGCGCTGTGCGGTGCAGCCAATGCAGGCGAGGGCGCTGCAGCAGGCATTTTCAGCGTGGTGCTCGACGCCCGCTACACCCAGACGCAGGTGGACGCCTTCTGCGACGCATTGCAGTGTTTCAAGCTTGGTTACAGCTGGGGTGGTCCCATGAGCCTGGTGGTGCCCTACGAAGTCGGCGCCATGCGCAAGCGGGCGACGGCGCATCTCGCACCTGGGACCGTTGTGCGGTTCTCGGTAGGTCTGGAGGCGGTGGAAGACCTGCGTGCCGATCTGGAGCAGGCGCTGCGGAAGCTGGAAAGCTGACACCTGCTGCGGATCGGGGCAGTGTTTTCCAGCATGCGCGCGCGGCGCATTTGCCCCACGATATCGGTTTCCCTACTATTCATATGGTTTTGCGCCGCGCCCTCGCGGCGCGCCCAAGCCACGTCCGCCGCACATGCATCCTGTCCCGCCACCATCAAGCGCTGCTTCGGCTGAAGTCGGTCCGCCCGCCATTGTTCTGAAGCCCTTGAAATTTGCAGACCCGCTGCGCTGGCTGGCCGCAGCCTGGCGCGATATGGTCGCAACGCCGGGCATTGCCCTGTTTTATGGCATTTGCTTCTGGGGCATGGCGCTGTTGCTGGGCTGGGTGTTTCGCTCGCGTCCGGAATACGTGATGTCGCTGGCCAGCGGATGTCTGCTGGTCGGGCCGTTTCTGGCCATGGGTCTGTACGACACCAGCCGCCGCCGTGAAGCGGGTCTCGTCCCCGGTTTGTCGCACTCGCTGACTTGCTGGGAGCGGCATCTGGGCAGTATGGGCATGCTGGTGTTGGTGCTCATCGTGCTGGAACTGCTCTGGGGCCGTGCCTCATTGGTCGTGTTTGCGGTGTTTTTCAATACCGGCATGCCCTCGACCACGGGCGTGCTGCAGGCCATCTTCAATCCGCAGAACTGGGCGTTTGTTGCCGTCTACACCGTGGTTGGCGGGGTGTTTGCCGCCCTGGTCTTTTCCACCAGCGTGGTGTCCATTCCCATGATTCTGGACCGCGATACCGACGCGCTGACGGCCGGCATCACCAGTATTCGCGTGGTGACGGAAAACCCCGGCGTGATGCTCTGGTGGGGCGTGTTGATCACCATGCTGGTCACAGCGTCGCTCCTGCTGTGGGGCGCTGGCTTGCTGTTGGCAGGGCCATTGCTCGGATACGCCAGTTGGCACGCCTACCGGGCAGCCGTCGAACCGCTGCCCGCAATCACCTAAATGCGGGCTCCGACACCTTGCCTGTTACAGTGACCGGTCACTTAAGAGGCACCTACATTGGCAACACCGAATTACGGATACGAGAAGCGTCAGCGCGAACTTGCGAAAAAGAAGAAAAAAGAAGAGAAGCTGCGCGCCAAGGCGAACCCGCCACGCAGCGGAGACGCCCAGCAGGGCTACGGCGAGGCGCCAGGGCAGCCCGACAACCAAAATCCGGCTGGGGGCTAACGCAGCAACGGCTCCAAGGCCGGCCAGACGTTCTCCAACATGCGCGGATGCGCCTCTGCACGCGGGTGAATGCGGTCCCGCTGGAACAGGGCCGTCGCATCCGGCGTATCGGCAATGCCCTTGAGCAAGAACGGCACCAGCGCCGTCTGTTGCTCGCGCGAGACCTCCACGAACACCTCAGCGAAATCGCGCGCATAGCTTTGACCGTAATTTGGCGGCACCTGCATGCCCACCAGCAGCACCCGCGCCCCGCTTGCCTTGGCGGCCTGCACCATGTTGCGCAGGTTGTCGGCGGTGCTTTTGAGCGGCAGGCCACGCAGGGCGTCGTTGCCGCCCAGCTCAATCACCACAACGGCTGGCTTGTGCTGAGCCAACAAGGCGCCGATGCGCGAGCGCCCGCCCGCCGTGGTGTCGCCGCTGATGCTGGCGTTGACCACCGACCACGGCTTTTTCTCCTTTGCCAGGCGTTCCTCCAGCAGTGCCACCCAGCCGCTGCCGCGTGCAATACCGTACTCTGCACTCAGTGAGTCGCCCACCACCATCACGGTACGGGCCTGCACGCCGGCCGCCAGCGCTGGCAACCAAAGGCCCGCAGTCGCACTGGCCAATGCGCCCAAGATAAAGTTACGTCGATGCATGCTGCAATTCAAAACCCGGTGCCTTTCATGTCTGAACCCTCCGCGCTCTCCACACCCATTATTGCCGTGGAGAAGCTGTGCAAGTCGGTGACCGACTCCACCGGCACGCTGCACATCCTTCGCGACATCCATTTCAGCGTGGCACCGCGCGCCACCGTGGCCATCGTCGGGGCCTCGGGTTCGGGCAAGAGCACGCTGCTGTCCCTCATTGCCGGGCTGGATACGCCCACCAGCGGCACGGTGCGCCTGGCCGGGCAGGATCTGTTTGCCCTGGGTGAGGACGAGCGCGCCGCGCTGCGTGCCCGCAAAGTCGGCTTCGTGTTCCAGAGCTTCCAGCTCATGGCCAACCTGACGGCGCTCGAGAACGTCATGCTGCCGCTGGAGCTCGCCAACCGGCGCGATGCGCGCCGCGCCGCGCAGGAAATGCTGGCGCACGTGGGACTGGCGCAGCGCCTGTCCCACTACCCCAAGGTGCTCTCGGGCGGCGAGCAGCAGCGCGTGGCGCTGGCGCGCGCCTTCGTCGTGCAGCCTTCGGTGCTGCTGGCCGACGAGCCCACCGGCAGTCTGGATTTCGCCACCGGCGAGACCATCATGGAACT
>JAUCDU010000143.1:0-6998 GCA_034674825.1 Giesbergeria sp. | reverse complement strand
TGCAGGGTGATCACACGCTGGCCGAGCTTGGCGAAACTGCGCTGCAGCAGTTGGCCAGGTACATGAAGGCGCATGTAGCAACGGCGTACATCGTCACAGCCAATGGCGCGTTGGAACGTTTTGGCGGCTATGCGCTGGAACCGCAAGCCTTTGCCGACACCCTGAGGCCAGGCGAGGGCCTGCTGGGGCAAGCGCTGCGCACGCGCGCCATGAACGTCGTGCGCGAGGTCCCAGAAGGCTATATGCGCGTGTCGTCCGCCACCGGATCAGCCGACCCACGCGAACTGCTCGTGGTTCCTGCGGTGTACGCAGGCCGGGTCTATGCGGTGATCGAGCTTGGTTTCTTTCGCGAGATCGTCACCGCCGACCAAGACCTGATGGCGCGCGCTTCCGAGATGCTGGCGTTGGCGATTCGGGCAGCGCGTGATCGCTCGGATCTCGAGCGCCTGTTGCACGAGACCCAGCGTCAATCGGAAAAATTGCAGACGCAGCAAGAGGAGCTGCGCGTCAGCAACGAGGAGCTTGAGCAGCAAAGCCAGTCGCTGCAGGCCTCACAGGCGCAGATGGAACTGCAGCAAATCGAGCTGGAGCAAACCAACGCGCAGCTCGAAGAGCAGACCAGCCAGCTGGAAGACCAGCGCGAGCGCCTGCTCGACGCGCAGGAAGTACTCAGCGCCAAGGCTGCAGAGCTGGAGCTTGCCAGCCAGTACAAGAGCGAATTCCTCGCCAACATGAGCCATGAGTTGCGAACGCCCCTCAACTCCACCCTGATCCTGGCCAAACTGCTGGGCGACAACAAAAGCGGCAACCTGAACGCCGAGCAGGTGAAATATGCGCAGACCATTTACGCCGCCGGAAACGACTTGCTCGCTCTGATCAACGACATTCTGGATCTGGCCAAAATCGAATCTGGCCAGGCCGACGTTGAACCCGAAACGGTGCCCATCGCCAAGCGGCTCGCGGCGCTGCTCGACCCGTTTCGACCGATCGCACACCAGAAAGGCCTGCAGCTCTCCAGCAGCATTGCGCCGGACGTACCCGAAACCCTGGAGACCGACCCGCGCCGTTTTGGCCAGATTCTGAAAAATCTGCTCTCCAACGCCCTCAAGTTCACCGAGCAAGGCTCGGTCGAGTTGAAAGTGACGACGAGCGCAGATGGCCACGTGTGCTTTGCGGTGCACGATACCGGCATAGGCATCGCCCCGCAGCAACAACTGCTGGTGTTTGACGCCTTTCGCCAGGCAGACGGCAGCACGCACCGTAAATATGGCGGTACGGGTTTGGGGCTTTCGATTTCGCGCAGTCTGGCGCAGCGCCTGGGCGGCGATGTCGGCCTGGAAAGTGCTCCTGGGCAAGGCAGCACGTTCACGCTCACGCTGCCGTTATCGCCCGCGCACGTGCCCCTGCGCGACAGCCATCCGCCGCTCGCCGCGCCCGCGGCTGCGCGACCCATCGCCCACTCCCCTGCACCCACTGCGCCTACCTTGGCGCCGTGGGCCAGGGGCTCGCGCAGCATTCTGGTCATCGAAGACGATCCGCGCTTCGCACAAATTCTGCAGGACCTGGCGCGCGAAATGGGCTTCGACTGCAGCTGGGCGGCGACGGCGGGCGAAGGTCTGGACGTGGCACTGCAGCGCCAGCCCAGCGCCATTGTGCTGGACGTCAACCTGCCCGACTTCTCTGGCCTGGGCGTGCTGGACCAGCTCAAACGCAATGCGGCGACCCGGCATATTCCCGTGCACATCGTCTCGGTCGCCGACTACGCGCACGAAGCCATGGAACGCGGCGCGATAGGCTATGCACTCAAGCCCGTCAAGCGCGAGGAGCTGGTGCGCGCACTGGAGCGGCTGGAGGGCAAGTTCAGCCAGAACATCCGTCGTGTGCTGGTGGTCGAGGACGACGCTGTGCAGCGCGAGAGCGTGCGCGCTCTGCTGGCCAACGACGGTGTGGAAATCATCGGTGCCGAAACGGCAACGCAGGCGCTCGATCATCTGATGCAAAGCACCTTCGACTGCATGGTGATGGACGTCAACCTGCCCGACCTGAGCGGCTACGAGCTTCTTGAGAAGATGTCTGAAGAGGACGATGTCTCGTTCCCCCCGGTCATTGTCTACACCGGCCGTGCCCTTACGCGTGACGAAGAACAGAAGCTGCGCCGGTTTTCTCGCTCCATCATCATCAAGGATGCGCACTCCCCCGAGCGCCTGCTGGACGAAGTCACTTTGTTCCTGCACCAGGTGGAATCCGAGCTGTCCGAAGAAAGCCAGCAAATGCTGCGCGTGGCGCGCAACCGCGAAGAGGCTTTTGAGGGCCGCACCGTGCTGGTGGTGGAAGACGATGTGCGCAACGTGTTTGCGCTCGCCAGCCTGCTCGAGCCCACCGGCCTGAGCGTGCAGATTGCGCGCAACGGGCGCGAGGCGCTCGACTGGCTGAACGCCCACAACACCCCGGGCGCCGTGGACCTGATTCTGATGGACATCATGATGCCGGAGATGGACGGCTATACCGCCATGCGCGAGATTCGCATGCGCCCCGAATGGCGCCGCATTCCCATCATTGCCCTGACCGCCAAAGCGATGAAGGACGACCAGGAACGCTGCCTTGCCGCCGGAGCCAACGACTACATTGCCAAGCCGCTGGACGTGGACAAGCTGATGTCGCTGGTACGTGTCTGGATGCCCAAGTAGGAATCCTCCCTGTGCCGCACCGCAAGCTCTCCCGGGTTGCCGACATCGAACAGCGCCTGCTGATCGAGGCGATTTACCAGCGCTACCACTACGACTTTCGCTCGTATGCAGGCGCTTCGCTCAAGCGACGCCTGCAAGCTGCGCTGGTGCATTTCCAGTGCAAAACCCTCTCGCAACTGCAAGACCGCGTACTGCACGAGCCCGAGGTGTTCGCCGCCATGCTCGACTACCTGACGGTGCAGGTGAGCGACATGTTCCGTGACCCTGGCTACTTTCGCGCCTTGCGCGAGCGCGTGATGCCGCTGCTGCGCACTTACCCTTCGCTCAAGGTCTGGGTGGCGGGTTGCAGCGCCGGCGAAGAAGCCTATTCCATGGCCATCCTGCTGCAGGAAGCGGGGCTGCTTGAGCGCACGCTGATTTATGCCACCGACATCAACCAGCAGGCGCTGGAATCGGCCCGCAGCGGCGTGTTTGACGCAGCGCGCGTACCGGAGTTTACGCAGAACCACGCCGAATCGGGGTCGGGAACTTCGCTCTCCGACTACTACACCGCCGCGTATGGGCGCGTGGTGTTCCACAAGTTTTTGCGCGACAAGATCGTGTTCTCCGACCACAGCCTGGCGACCGACAACGTCTTTGCCGAAGTGCAACTCGTGTCGTGCCGCAACGTGCTGATTTACTTCGAGCGCGATCTGCAAGACCGCGCATTGGCCTTGTTTCGCGACGCGCTGTGCCACCGCGGTTTCCTCGGCCTGGGCAGCAAGGAGTCGCTGCGCTTTTCCAGCCACACGGGCGACTTTGACGACTTCGTGCCCGAGCAGCGCATTTACCGAAAGGGCGCTGCATCGTGAAGCCTGGAACCCCTCCCAAGCGCTTCCACGCCATCGTGGTGGGCGGCTCTGCAGGCGCCATGGAAGCCTTGTTGCTGTTGCTGCCGGCGATTGCCCGCGACGTTCAGGCAACTGTCATCGTCGTGCTGCACATGCAACGCGATCGCGAGAGCCTGTTGACCGAGGTGTTTTCTCGGCGCTGCGCCTTGCCGGTGCACGAAGCGCAGCACGGCGCGCCGCTCGAACCCGGGACCATCGTCTTTGCACCGCCGAACTACCATTTGCTGGTGGACACGGGTCCGCGCCTGTGTCTGTCGGTGGACGAGCCGCTGCATTTCTCGCGTCCGGCGATCGACGTGCTGTTTGAAACGGCTGCAGACCAGTTTGGTGATCGCTTGATCGGGGTACTGCTCTCAGGCGCCAACGCCGATGGCGCGGCCGGTCTCGCGGCGATCGGGCGTGCCGGCGGCATGACCGTCGTGCAGACGCCTGCCAGTGCGCAGGCGCAAACCATGCCGCTGGCGGGGCTTGCGCAGTGGCCTGCTACCGACCATGTCGCGTCCCCTGAGCAAATGGTTACCCTTTTTCAAGACCTCCATGCGCGGAGCAAGCTGTGAACCCTCCTTCGCTTTCTGAACTTGAATCGAACCGGGCCATCAAGTGCCTGATCGTCGACGATATCGCCGAAAACCTGGTGGCGCTCGAAGCCCTGCTGCGCCAGGACGGTGTGCAGATTCTGCAGGCGCAGTCGGGAGCCGAGGCGCTCGAACTGCTGCTGCAGCACGACGACATCGCACTCGCCTTGCTGGACGTGCAAATGCCCGAAATGAATGGTTTCGAGCTGGCCGCGCTGATCCGTGGGCGCACGCGCTCGCGCCATATCCCCTTGATTTTCGTTACCGCTGGCACGCACAACGTGGATTGGCAGTTCCAAGGCTATGAGAACGGCGCGGTCGACTTTCTCTACAAGCCGCTGCAGCCGCATGTGCTGGCGAGCAAGGCCGAAGTGTTTTTCACGCTGCACCGCCAGAAGCAGGCGCTGGCCCGTGAACTGGCCGAGCGCACTGAGGCGCTGCGCATCAACGACATGTTCATGGCCGTGCTCAGCCACGATCTGCGCACACCGCTGGCGACAGTGACCGCAGCGGCCGGGGCCCTGGTGCGCGAACTCCCGGATGGCAAGCCCGCAGCCCTGGCCCAGCGGGTACTGGCGAGCGCGCGGCGCATGGGCGGCATGGTGGAAGACCTGCTGGACGTGACCCGCATTCGCCAGCACGGGGGTCTGAGCCTGCGCGTTGCGCCCATGCAGATGGACGACTTTTGCGAGCGCGCCATCGCGGAAATTGCTGAGGGCCATGGACGCAGCGTGGAGTTGCTCACCCAAGGATTGCTCACAGGCGAGTGGGACAGCGAGCGATTGGGGCAGTTGCTGACCAATCTGCTCGGCAATGCGCTGCGCCATGGCGACGCGGCACAGCCGGTGCAGTTGTCGCTTGACGGCTCAAACCCTGCTGCCGTACAGATGAAGATCCGCAATGGCGGATGCATTCCTGCCGAGCTGCTGCCGGTGCTGTTTGAACCGTTTCGTGGCACCAACGGCGGCGGTGGCAGGCGCGAGGGCTTGGGGCTTGGCCTGTTCATCGTGCAGCAAATTGTGCAGAGCCACGGCGGCACAATCGAGGTGCGCAGTGCGGACGACCACACCTGCTTTACCGTCACACTGCCGCGCACACCAGCGCAGCAAGACCGGTCCGCGCTTACGCCCCGCTAACTGCAGGGCGTGCGGCGTGCGGCTTGTTAACCGCGACTGCGATTTCGGACAGCAGCAGGTCCAGCTCTTCAATTTCAAACGGCTTGCGCAGCGTACGCACATGGGGGCCCCAAGCCTGCGTATGGTGCCCAAGCTCATAGCCGGAACACAGGACCACCCAGCGATCCCTGTCGTGTGCGAGCAACTCACGCGCCAGATCGGTGCCGGAGATCCCGGGCAGGCTGATGTCGGTCACCACCACATCAAACGGCTTCTGTCCATCCAATGCCAAGGCTTCCTCGCCGGTCTCGCACTGCGCCACCGTGCGCCCCTCCCCCTCCATCAACATGCCAATGGTTTCGCGTAGTTCACGGTTGTCTTCCACATACAGAATTCGCATGGATGCTCGGGTACTCCAAAAGGCGCAAAGGCCGGTAGTTTGAACACCCAATCATCTCCATCGCCGGCCCGGCGACCTGTAGGACAAGCGCTTCAAGCGCGCGGGCCAGCGCAAGAGAGGACTATTCCTCCAGCAGCGAGCGCAGCATCCAGGCCGTTTGCTCGTGCACGGTGAGGCGTTGGGTCAGCAGATCGGCCGTTGGCTCGTCACCCACCTTGTCGGCCAGCGGAAACAGTTCACGCGCGGTGCGCGCGACCGCCTCGTGCCCTGTGACCAGGATACGCACCATCTCCAGCGCGCGCGGTGGCGTGATGGGCGCATCGGGCAGGCTGGCAAGCTTGCCGAACTGCGCGTAGGAACCGGGCGCCACATGCCCCAGCGAGCGAATGCGCTCGGCAATCGGGTCCACCGCGTTCCACAGTTCGGTGTACTGCCCCATGAACATCAAATGCAAGGTGTTGAACATCGGCCCTGTGACGTTCCAGTGGAAGTTGTGCGTCGTCAGGTACAGCGTGTAGGTGTCTGCCAACACATGCGAGAGCCCCTTGGCGATGGCAGCGCGGTCTTTCTCGGAGATACCGATGTTGATGCGCGGGGCGGCAACGGCCTTGACCTTGACTGCGGCTTTTGCGGGAGTATTTGCGGGGCTTTTGGCCATGGATTTTTCCTTTCGATGTGACAGTTGGGCTCCAAATCCCACTATAGGCCGCATTCAGGTGAGACGTTTGACGCCGGGCAAGGCGCAGGCAACCACGGCGTTGCGCAGTGCTGCAATCGCCTCGTAGCGCGTGAAACTGCGTCGCCAGACCAGCACCACACGGCGCGTGGGCGGCGCACTGCCGTCGGGCTCGACAACGGGCAGGTAGCGGATATGCGGATCGTCCGCGTGGCGGCGCCTGGGCGCGTTGGTCAGCGCCGCGCCAGGCACAGCCAGTCGGGGCACGAGGGTCACGCCCATGCCCGCTGCCACCATGTGCTTGATGGTTTCCAGCGAAGAACCTTCAAAGCGCTTGTGAATGCCGTCGCCCTGCGGAGCCACGCGGGCAAACTCCGGGCATACCTCGAGCACATGGTCGCGAAAACAGTGGCCGGCGCCAAGCAGCAACACATGCTCGCTCTTGAGTTGTTCGGTCGTCACCTTCTTTTGCTTGGCCAATGGGTGCGTGCCCGGCACCGCCGCCAGAAAGGGCTCGTCGTACAGCGGCGCGCTGGCCAGGCCCGCATCGGGGAAGGGCTCGGCCAGGATGGCGCAGTCGATCTCGCCGGTGCGCAGCATTTCCAGCAGCTTGACGGTGAAGTTCTCCTGCAGCATCAGTGGCATCTGCGGTGTG
>JAUCDU010000142.1:0-7058 GCA_034674825.1 Giesbergeria sp. | reverse complement strand
AGACGCACTAGTTTCAGGTACTAGCGAGTAACATCGTGGAGGTTCGAGTCCTCTTCTGGGCACCAAACAAAAAAGCCGCTGCATCTGCAGCGGCTTTTTTATTGGCCAATTCAATATCGCCCTAGCCGCGCATCAGTGCTTTCAATACCGTCTGCAAGCGACGCGCGGCAGGAGCTTCACTTGGCGTGGCAAGCAATTCGGCAACATCCTGCGGCCAGGTTTCTGCCGGGGCGGCTTCATTGCGGCGCGTGAGCAACTGAAGCTGCATCATCCGGCGGGCCGAAAGCTGCTCCGCAGGGCTTGGCACTTCAGCCGCAATTTCGAGCCGCAGCAGCAGGTCCGCAGCCGATTTTTTCGGTTTGGGTTGCGGCGCTTGGCCAATCGCCTGGACCCAGAGGCTGCGCGTCGCGCCATTCACGGACCGACCAAATTCTTGCGCCGATGGCACCTGCGACGCATCGCGTTGGTCCCACGCTGCCAGCAATTGCGTGAGCGCCTCGCCATGGGCTTGCGCTGCTAGCTTGCGCAGTGCGGCTTGTGCGTGCTCCAGCGCCTCGCGCTGTGCACGGAACGCCGCATCCCCCAGACGCGGTCCCCGATCAAAAGATTCGGCGCGGTCACCAAAGCGCCCGACACCCCGCCCTGCACCCTGCCCGGCGTCACGCGGGCCCCGCGCATCGCGGCGCTCGCCCGGCCTGGCGCCTCGGCCCAGAGCCGCCGGCACGTCTTTTTTCATGCCGGGACGGTCGTCACCTCTCACCGCTACCACTGGACGTGGCGCTGGCCGTGGGGGAGGAGGCGCCTCCACATCGCTTTGCGCGCTTGGCTCTCCCTCCACAGAAGCTTCCGCGGACCCGTCCTGCACTGGCGACTCAGCGGTGCTGGTGCTCGGCTGCGTTGCAGCCGCATTACCCGATTGGGCGGCCTGCTCGGCGACATGCGCCGCCTGGCCACGCAAGGCCAATTCCAAAGCTGCCATGGCGGCCCGGATGATCTGGGCGTCGCCGCCCGCATTGGCGGCTTCCAGGGCCTTGGAGGCTTCCAGTACGGCCTTGTCGTGCGCACTGGTTTGCTGAGCCCCACGTTCGCGTTCGCTGGTTTTTCGGTTGAACGCATCGTCAATGGGTTTGCGAAATGCATCCCACAGCTTTTGCTCCTGCCGGCGCTCAATCGGCACACTCTGCGCCTCAGCTTGCCAGCGCTGTTGCAAGGCCTTCACTGCATCGATGCGCAGCACAGGTGCGGCGCCCAAAGCAGCGGCCTCTTCAATCATCGCTTGACGGCGCGCCAGGCTGGCCGCCTGCGCGGCTTCAAAAGGCGCAGCCGCTGCGTCCATAGCGCGCTTCCACTGGGGCAGCAGTTCTGCCAGCAGTTTCTCGCCCACGTGACCGCCTTCTCGCCAGCGAGCGCCAAACCCTTGCAAACCGCGCAGCACCGACTTCCAGTCCTTGTTCGAAGCGTTCTGCTCTCCCCAGGCTTGAAGTTCTGCGATCAAGGCTAGCCGCTGTGCCTTGTGCTCAGCGGCGTCGGCGCGCACTTTCTCTAGCCAGGCTTCGACGACCTTGTGCGCTTCGTTGCAGGCTTCGTCAAATTTTTTCCACAAGGCATGGTTGGGTGCTCCGCCCTGATCGGCTTGCTTCCACTGTTCGCGCAGCTGTCGCAGGTTTTCCTGGATCTTGCGACCGCCCAGGGCTTGGCCCTCCGGGCGGTTGAGCAAACCGTGAGCTTTGGCGATGAGGTCTTCGCGCACCTGGTCGGCGCTCCAGCGCTGCCAACCTTCGAGTTCCCCTGCCGCCACCAGCGCCGCATGCACGCGCTGTTCCAGCGCAGCATCGATGTGCCTGCCTTGGTGCTTGAGCACTGCGCGCAAGGCAGCTGCAGCACCGGCACTGGCCTTGCCATGACCTTGTGCAGTTTCCTGCTCCAGCTTGTTGAGCGCATCGGTCACCAGTGCGGCTGCTTGCGCGAGGACTTCCGGGTCTGCACGTGGCCGCGCCGGCCGGGCGAGCGTCGCCTCAGCAGCTGCCGGCGCTTCACCACGTGCTGCGCGGAGTTCGTCGGCCCAAACGGCAACCGCCGGCAAGGGCGCGTTTGCATCTGCCGCTGCAGCCACTGCCTGAGCCACCGCCGCCTGAAAGGCCTCCCAGACGACCAATAGTTGCGCACGCGAAGCGTCGAGCAACGGCGGAAAGCGCACCTCGACGCTGGGCCAGTTGGCGTCCGCTGTCAGCGCCTGCGCCTGCGCCTGCCAATGTTCAACGTCAACCTGCAAGGCGTCGCGCGCTGCCTGGGCATCCCGCCAAGGCTTGGTGGACAGCACCTCGATTCGTTGCGCCAGCAACACTGCGGCCTCTCGCTGGACTTGGGCTCGATGCTGCAGATCCTCAATGACCTTGATGCGCTCAGACAATGCGGTCTTCAGTGCCGCCAATGGCTCACGCGACAGCGGCGCGCCCGCTTTTGCAGCGTCGCGCTGCCAGGCCATGGCGTCGGCGATATTAAGTTTGGACGCGCCCAGCAGGGCTGTCGCCTTCTCGGCCCACTCGACACCGATGGATTCCTGATTCTTGGCACGGCGAATCTCGTCCATGCGCTCGCGCACCGCGCGCGCAGCGCCCTTGTCGCGGCCGCTCAACTCCTTGAACACTTCCTGCAACTGTGCAGGCTCAGGCTGTGTCGTCAGCCACTCACGAATACGCGCCGCGCGCTCGCCAGAGGTGGCAGCAGAGAAGGCGCCCCCGGTCAATGCGTCCAGAGGATGCGCAGGACCAGAGGGTGCTGGCGTAGTAGGAAGCTCAGGGGCGTCGGACATCTTGTTGCGCGAAGGAAAGGGAAACATGGCAGATTGGAGCGTTGGCAGGCAAGCGCTCCCCGATCAAACAGAAGTGGAAACGAACAGACCCACCTGGGCGGGCGTAGGCCTATTTTCACCGCGTTTTGGAGTGATGCCTCAAATCTAGCTTTCTTGGTACCAACCGTAACGACTGCAATGTGCCGGAGCGCCCCAGCAGGTCGAGCGCTTGGCAGGCGCCGCGTGCCGGTGCCACGCCGACCCAGCGGCACAAAACAGTGTTTTTGATCAGTCTCTATACAATAAATAAGCCTAACAAATTTATTTGTTAGTATTGACTGTGCATTAAATGCCCTTTTAGAATCCGCCAGCTTAGCGAAAGGCTAAGTACAAACCCCAGTTCCGCTGCCGATCCCGGCTAAGTCAAAACGGTCCAGTGCTAAGCGCCAGGCACGAATTTGATGGCGTACCAATCAGGTGAATATCGCAACAGCACAGCCTCATGGTCGTGCTCGCTGCGACAGTACCGCCGAAAGGAAGCTATGACAGCGACAGGAAAATTGGCTTCGGGCCTGCGTGTGGTGACTACAACGCTGACCAATGCCTTTCTCAGAACCACCCACAACAGCTTTGCACTGCTTGGCTTGGCCGTGGCCTGCTTGGCCATTGCGCTGATTGCCCGCCCTGACTTGCGTCAGACAGGCGAAACCCAATTGCGCGGCTGGCTTGAGGCACGCCAAGGCGTGTCGACCGATGCCGAAGATGCCTTGCTCGATGAGCCCAGCGAGCGCACGCTGGCTGCCGACCCCAAGGGGCTACCCAAAGAGCAAGCGCGTGTTGCCTATTGGTTGAGCAAGAAGTACCGCGTGGCGCCCGAACCATTGAGCGTTCTGGTGGGCGAAGCGTATGAAATTGGCACCAAGACCAAACTTGATCCGACACTGATCCTTGCCGTTATGGCGATTGAGTCGCGGTTCAACCCGTTCGCTCAGAGCCCGGTGGGGGCTCAAGGACTTATGCAGGTAATGACGCGCGTGCACACGGACAAGTATGAAAGTGTCGGCGGCCATCTGGCTGCCTTTGACCCCGTCACCAATCTGCGCGTGGGCGTGCAGGTTCTGCAAGACTGCATTCGCCGTGCCGGGTCACTTGAAGGCGGCTTGCGCTACTACGTAGGCGCCGCCAACCTGGACAACGACGGTGGCTATGCTGCCAAAGTGCTGGCCGAGCATTTCCGCCTGCGCCAGGTGGCTTCGGGCCGCAGCGGCAACGCCACACCCCCTGCGCCCGGAACGCTTTCCACCAAGGCTGCCAACCCAAGCGAAACGGCTCCAGCGACTGCAGCTCCGGCAGCCCCAGCAACCGAAAAGGTTGCGTTGTTGTCGGACGTCTGAATCGAATTTCCAGGGCGGCTCGGTTACACTGGCTGGGTACGCGACTGGCGATAGGCGCGGCCTGAAATGGGCCGCCGCTGACGTGGAAACCGACAAGGCAGCGCCCTTGCAAACCACTGGGAAGCGTACCGCACGGGCTTGGCCCGTTGCGCTCCGCCGTTCGCCTGGGCAGCCCTTGTTTCAAGGGACACGAGTTCACAGGACTGCCATGTACCAACGCAATATTCTCGTAGAGCAAACCGACCCTGAGCTGTTCGCAGCCATCCAGTCGGAAAACAAGCGCCAGGAAGAACACATTGAGCTGATTGCCAGCGAAAACTACGCTTCGCCGGCTGTGATGTGGGCCCAGGGCACTCAGCTGACCAACAAGTACGCCGAGGGCTACCCCGGCAAGCGCTATTACGGCGGCTGCGAGTACGTCGACATCGCCGAGCAGCTGGCGATTGAGCGCGTCAAGAAAATTTTCGGCGCAGAGGCTGCCAATGTGCAGCCGCACTCGGGGGCATCTGCCAACCAGGCCGTGTTTCTTGCCTTTCTCAAGCCCGGCGACACGATCATGGGCATGAGCCTGGCAGAAGGCGGCCATCTGACGCACGGCATGGCGCTCAACATGTCGGGCAAGTGGTTCAACGTGGTCTCCTACGGGCTCGACGCCAACGAAGCGATTGACTACGACGCCATGGAGAAGAAGGCGCACGAATCCAAGCCCAAGCTGATCATTGCGGGCGCTTCGGCCTACAGCCTGCATATCGATTTCGCACGCTTTGCCAAGGTGGCCAAGGATGTCGGCGCGATTTTCATGGTGGACATGGCGCATTACGCCGGCCTCATTGCTGCCGGCATCTACCCCAACCCGGTACCGCATGCCGACGTGGTTACCAGCACCACCCACAAGAGCCTGCGCGGCCCGCGCGGCGGCATCATCCTGATGAAGGCCGAGCATGAGAAGGCCATCAACAGCGCCGTTTTCCCAGGCCTGCAAGGCGGTCCGCTGATGCATGTGATTGCCGCCAAGGCAGTCGCTTTCAAGGAAGCGCTGCAACCCGATTTCAAACAGTACCAGGAACAAGTGCTGGTCAACGCGCGCGCTATGGCCGAAACCCTGACCCAGCGCGGCTTGCGCATCGTCAGTGGCGGCACACAAAGCCACGTGATGCTGGTGGACCTGCGCGCCAAGGGCATTACCGGCAAGGAAGCCGAAGCGGTGCTCGGCTCGGCCCACATGACGATCAACAAGAACGCCATCCCGAACGACCCTGAAAAGCCGATGGTGACCAGCGGCATTCGCCTTGGGACTCCCGCGATGACGACGCGCGGCTTCAAGGAAGAGCAGGCGCGCGCCACGGCCAACTTGCTGGCCGACGTGCTCGACAACCCGCGCGACGAAGCCCATGTGGCGGCAGTGCGGGCCAAGGTGAATGCGCTGACGGCGCAGTTTCCGGTGTACCGCGGCTAAAGGCGACGGCGATGAAGTGCCCTTTTTGCGGCCATCTCGACACCCAGGTGGCCGAGACGCGGGTCGCAGAAGACGGCGACTTCATCCGCCGCAGGCGCCGCTGCGGTGCCTGCAGCAAGCGTTTCACCACCTACGAAAAACCGGAGGTCAGCTTTCCGGTTGTGGTCAAGAAAGACGGGCGGCGCACCGAATATGCCCACGCCAAGCTGCTCGGCTCCTTTGCCATCGCACTGCGCAAGCGCCCGGTGAGCACCGCCCAGGTCGATGCGGCCATAGAGCGCATCGAGGAGCAACTGCTGGGCCTGGGGCAGCGCGAAATTGCGTCAGGCCGCATTGGCGAGCTGGTCATGCGTGAACTCAAGAAGCTCGATCAGGTGGCCTACATCCGCTACGCCAGCGTTTACCGAAGCTTCGAAGACATCGACGAGTTCAAGCACTTGGTGGACGAAGTGCGGCGCTGAGCAGGAACCTGCTCGCTCAAAAACTTTTAGCCTTTTCGGCCCCCAGCGCTTATCTAGTAAGCGCTGATAGCTATTATTTTAATAGCATTCAGGGCGCGGCCGCAGCAATGGGAGGCACGCTCTGGCGCACATCGCCGCACTGCGCGCGGTGGCGCAGGGCATGGTCCATGAGGACCAGCGCGAGCAGCGCCTCGGCAATCGGCGCGGCGCGTATGCCGACACAGGGGTCGTGGCGGCCGCGCGTGCTGACCTCCACCGACTGCCCGGCAGTGTCGATGGACTCGCGCGGGCTGAGGATGGAGCTGGTCGGCTTGATGGCGATCTGCACCTCGATGTCCTGCCCCGAGCTGATGCCACCCAATATGCCGCCTGCATGGTTGCTGCGAAAGCCCTCGGGCGAGAGCGAATCGCCATGCACGGTGCCGCGCTGGGCCGCACTGGCAAACCCGGCGCCGATTTCCACGCCCTTGACCGCGTTGAGTCCCATCATGGCCCAAGCAATATCGGCGTCCAGCTTGTCGTAAATCGGCTCGCCCAGACCCACGGGCACGCCGGTCGCCTGCACGCGGATGCGCGCACCGCACGAATCACCCGCCTTGCGCAGCGCGTCCATGTAATCTTCGAAGCGCTGCACATCGGCGACGGGCGCAAAGAACGGGTTCTGCGCCACGTGCTCCCAGCTCTCGAAACCGATTTCCAGCTCGCCCAGCTGGCTCATGCAGGCGCGTAGCTGCGTGCCGTACTGCGCTGCCAACCACTTGCGTGCCACGGCGCCGGCGGCCACGGTCGGGGCTGTCAGCCGCGCAGACGAGCGCCCGCCGCCACGCGGGTCGCGCACGCCGTACTTGTGCCAGTAGGTGTAGTCGGCGTGGCCAGGGCGAAAACGCTGGGCGATGTCGCCATAGTCCTTGCTGCGCTGGTCGGTGTTGCGGATCAGCAGCGCAATCGGCGTGCCG
>JAUCDU010000141.1:0-7085 GCA_034674825.1 Giesbergeria sp. | reverse complement strand
CCCTTGGGGCAGACTTCCGAGCAGTTCATGATGGTGCGGCAGCGAAACAGGCGGTAGGCGTCGTTCAGGTCGTCAAGTCGCTCCTCAGTGGCCTGGTCGCGGCTGTCGAAGATGAAGCGATAGGCCTGGATCAGGCCTGCTGGCCCGACGAACTTGTCGGGGTTCCACCAGAACGATGGGCATTGGCTGCTGCAGCACGCGCAAAGAATGCACTCGTAGGCGCCATCGAGCTTTTCGCGTTCGGCGGGTGACTGCAGGCGTTCGCGCTCTGGCGGCGGGTCGTCGTTGATGAGGTAGGGGCGGATCGAGTGGTATTGCTTGAAGAACTGCGTCATGTCCACGACCAGATCGCGCACGATGGGAAAGCCCGGCAGCGGCCGCAGCACCACGGGCCCTTTGAGGTCGCGCACGCGGGTGATGCAGGCCAGGCCGTTGCGACCATTGATGTTCATGGCGTCCGAGCCGCACACCCCTTCGCGGCACGATTTGCGCATGGACAAGGTTTGGTCTTGTGCCTTGATGCGCAGCAGGACGTCCAGCAGCATGTGGTCGCTGCTTTGCAGGTCAATGTCGTAGTGCTGCAGCCAAGGGGTCTCGTCCCGGTCGGGGTCAAAGCGTGAGATGGAAAATCGCATGGGAGCCTCTCTGAACCAGGGATGTTCGTGCAGGTGCTGTGGCCGCGGCTATCAGACCGGAATCCGCAGCAATATCGAAGCCGCCCACACCGCCAGGCCGGCCAGGCCTGCCGCCAGAGCGGCAAGCAGGTAGGGGCGAATGCGCACCGGCTGCGCATAGTCGAGCAGCACGTCACGCAAGCCGACCCACATGTGCGCCAGTAGCGCTGCAAAAAATACCGCCAGCGCCCAGCGCATCCCCGGGCGCGCCAGCCACTGCAACCACTCGGCACGGTTGTGCACGGGCGCAAGCGCGAACGACGCCAGTACGAACACCAGAAACAGCAACAGGTACGCCGCGCTGGCGCGCTGCACCAGCCAGGCGGAAAGACCCGTGGGGCCGCGCTTCACAACACCGCCCCCGCAGCGAGCACGGCGATGGCCAGGGCCGCGAGGTTCACGCTCCAGGCACTGCGGCGCGCCTTGCCCAGACTTGAGCCCACGTCAACGTCGGTAAGCATGTGCCGCATGCCGGCCAGCATGTGGTGCGCCAGAGCCCAGGCCAGTGCCACCAGGAAGATTTTCACCAGCGGTTGGCTCAGCAGGGCAGAGGCCTCCGCAAAACCGGCTTCGCCGCCGAGCGAGCGCTGCAGCAGGTACAGCAGCGCCGGAACTCCCGTGGCCAGCAGAACGCCGCTCAAGCGGTGAAGAATGGAGGTGACTGCGCCCACTGGCAGGGTGATCTGCGCCAAGTTCAGAAATACCGGGCGTGAGCGGGTGGGACGGGCTGGTTTTTCCATAAAGCTCAGTGGTAGCCCGCACCCATGACGTACTGGCGCACCAGAGATTCTTCGTATTCGCCTTCGCGCACCAGCGCCTGCAGTGCATCGCGTGCAGCGACGACGCCAATCGGGCGGCGTGTTTCGTCCAGGACCGGGAGATGCACCAAACTGTGCTGTTCCATCAAGGCCAGCACGTCGGCCACGTAGTCTTGTGGCTGGCAGCAGACTGCATCAGCGGTCATCAGTTCGCAGGCCAAGGTCTGGCAGGCGCTGCCGGCACAGTGGCCAATTTGTTTGACTACGTCGGTCTTGCTGACCACGCCCGCAATCGTTCCATCAGGGTGGCAGACCACCACCAGATCGATCTGCGGGCGAGACAGCAGCCGGGCCGCCTGCATTAGCGGAGCTCTCAGCGTGACGGTGGCGAGCCGCGCTTGCGCTGTAGCTACCAGGCCGGCGATTCGCAGGATGTTCATCCGGGTCTCCCTGACGGCCAGTGTAGGACGCAGTCCGGCAAAAGCAAGCGTGTGCGCCAAGTCCCTTGCTGCGGAAAGGAATGCAATCGGTACAGCCCATCGCTATTGCCTTCCAACACCACCTGTAGCCAAAAGCAATGGCTATTGCTGTATTGGATCTGTCCGCTGCAGCAGCACCACCAACGCCCCAGCGCCGCCTTCGGCCGGGCGCGCCTGCACAAAGGCGAGCACCTCGTTCTTTTGCACCAGCCAGCGCTGCACCCGGCCCTTGAGCACCGGCTCCTTGCCCGGCGAGCCCAGGCCCTTGCCGTGCACGATGCGCACACACCGCAGACCGGCCTTGTGCGCCCGGCGGATGAACGCGCCCAGCACCTCGCGCGCTTCCTCCACGCGCAGGCCGTGCAGATCAAGCTGGCGCTGGATGCTCCAGTGCCCTGCGCGCAGGCGCGCCGTCACGTCGGTGCCGATACCTGGGCGGCGAAAGCTGAGTTGGTCGTCGGTGTCGAGCAGGGTGGTGACGTCGAACTCGTCGCTCATGGCCTCAACCAGCACGCGCGCCTCGTCCAGCCAGTGCTGCAGCGGCAGGGGCTCGGGCAGCGCGGGCTCGTGGCGCTTGTGGTTGGTCCGGCGCAGTGCGGTGACGGCCCCCACGCTGCGCGAGAACAGCTGCCGCTCAGCCTCGCGCCGGGCGGCGGCTTCACGTGCGGCCTGTTCCTCTGCCGCGCGCAGTGCCTGCTGCTCGCGCAGGTGACGCGCCAGCGGGCCGAGCGATGCCAGGCCGAAATAGCGCTTGCTGCGCTGGCTCACACCAGCCCTTTGGCCGCCATCGACAGCCACTGCCCGTGCGCGACGATGATGTGGTCCAGCACCCGCACGTCCACCAGCGCCAAGGCGCTTTTGAGGGTCTGCGTCAGCACCTCGTCGGCGCGGCTTGGTTGCACGCTGCCGCTGGGGTGGTTGTGCGCCAGCACCACGGCGGCGGCCTGCAGGTGCAGGGCGCGCAGCACCACTTCACGTGGGTAGACACTGGTCTGCGTGAGGGTGCCGCGAAACAGCTCTTCCAGCGCGATCAAGCGGTGCTGGCTGTCGAGGAACAGCACGGCAAACACCTCGTGCCCCTTGGCCGCCAGCTGCAATTGCAGGTAGTGGCCAACGGCGTCGGGCGAATCGAACACCTCGCGCTCGCGCAACTGCTGCGCCAAGGCGCGCCGGGCGAGCTCCAGCACCGCCACCAGCTCGGCGCGCTTGGCCGGGCCCAGGCCCTTGATGCGCGCGAGGTCCGCCATGCTGGCGTGCAGCAGGCCGGCAATGCCGCCGAAACCGCCTTCGGGGCGACCGGTCTCCTGGCAGGTGCGCGGCGCATCGAGCAGTTCCTGCGCCAGTTGCAACACGCCCTTGCCGACGATGCCGGTGCGCAGCAGCAGCGCCAGCAGCTCGGCGTCGCTCAGGGCGCCCGGGCCGCGTGCGAGCAATTTTTCGCGGGGCTGGGCGTCTGCAGGCAGGTCTTTGAGTGGCATGGAGGCGCAGTTTCCCTAGGGGGAATTCCAAAATCCTAAAATGGGGCCAGTTTATAGAGGCATGCATGGCAACCGTTCAACAAGGCTCCTTTCTCACACTGCACTACCGCCTGGCGGGCCCGGCGGGCGATGTGATCAATACGTTCGACGACAAACCGGCCACGCTTACGCTGGGCAACAGTGAGCTGTCCCCTGCGCTGGAGGAGCGCCTCATCGGCATGCAGGAGGGCGCCCGCGCCACCTTCGAGCTGGCTCCCGGCGAAGCCTTTGGCGAGCGCAACCCCGAAATGCAGCAGTGGGTGCCGGGCAAACTGCTTGACGCCCTGGCCGACCCCGACGAGCAGTACCACGCCGGCGAAGTGGTCGAATTCCCCACGCCCGACGGCCACGGCACCTACGCTGGTGCTGTGGTGCGCGTGGGCGCCGAGGGCGACGCGCGCGCGCTGCTGGTGGATTTCAACCACCCGCTGGCAGGCCGTGCCGTGAGCTTTGAGGCTTACGTGATTGGTGTGCTGTGAAGTTGCCGCAAGAAGTCTTGCTGGCGGAGCCGCGTGGTTTTTGCGCCGGGGTGGACCGGGCCATCGAAATCGTCGAGCGGGCGCTGGCCAAGTTCGGCGCGCCGATTTACGTGCGCCATGAAATCGTGCACAACACCTATGTGGTGAACGACCTCAAGGCCAAGGGCGCCATCTTCATTGAAGAACTGTCCGACGTGCCGCCTGGTGCCACGCTGATTTTCAGCGCCCACGGCGTCAGCAAGGCGGTGCAGGACGAAGCCAAGGCACGGGGTTTTAAGATTTTTGACGCCACCTGCCCGCTGGTGACCAAGGTGCACGTCGAAGTCGCCAAGCTCGCGCAAGAGGGCTACGAATTCATCATGATCGGCCACAAGGGCCACCCAGAGGTGGAGGGCACGCTGGGCCAGCTCGACGGAGGCATCCACCTGGTGGAAGACGTGCAGGATGTGGCCCGCGTACAGCCGGCGCAGCAGGAGAAGCTGGCCGTGGTCACGCAGACCACTTTGTCGGTGGACGATGCCGCCGAAATCATGGCCGCCGTGCGGGCCCGCTTCCCCCAGGTGCGCGAACCCAAACAGCAAGACATTTGCTACGCCACGCAAAACCGCCAGGACGCCGTCAAGCTGATGAGCGGGCAGGTAGATCTGGTAATCGTGGTCGGCAGCCCTACAAGCTCGAACAGCAACCGCTTGCGGGAACTCGCCGAGCGCCTGGGCACCACTGCTTACATGGTCGACAGTGCGGATGAGCTGGAGCCCGCCTGGTTTGCCGGCATCGCCCGCGTGGGCCTGACGGCTGGCGCCTCGGCGCCCGAGGTGCTGGTATCCGACGTGATCGAGCGTATCAAGGCCTTGGGCGCAGTGTCGGTGCGCACGCTCAGCGGCATCGAGGAGTCCATCAAATTCCCGCTGCCCAAAGGATTGCGCATGGACGGGGTCGCGCCGACTGCTGGCGAAGAAGGCTAAATACTCTTCATTCGATAGCTGCCAACGCTTATGGGATAAGCGCCAGAGGCCAATCTGGCTTGAAATTCACGTCCACAAATCCAGCGGCGGATCTGCCGCCACCGCACGCAGGATGTCGGTGCGCGAGATAAACCCTTCGAGCAGCCCCAGCTCGTTGGTCACCGGCAGGCCGGGCAAGCCGGTGTCCATCAGCACCGAGGCGACCCGGCGCAGGCCGGTGTCCGCAGTGACGGTGGGAATCGGCGACACCATCACCTCATCCACCGGCCGCCGCGCCCGCGCGATTGCGGCAGGAACGCCGCCGGCTTTGGGGATCAGCTCCAGCGGCACCATGTCGGCGCGCAGCAGCAGGCCGACCACGCGGCCCAGTGCGTCGATGACCGGAGCCTGGGCCACGCCGTGCTCGGCAAGCTGGCCCCACGCTTCGCTCACCAGGGTGCCTTGCGACACCGTAAGCGAGCCGCGCGTCATCACGTCGCTCACCAGCGTAAGCGGCTGGCGCGCGGTGACCGGCCCCTGGTCGGTCTGGGCATAGGCGCTGACGCCGCCTTGCGTGAACAGGCCGCCAAATGCGCTGTCGCTCGCAGGCGCGGGCGGCGGTGACGCGGCTTGCTCTGCGCTACGAGGGCCGCGCGTGCGCAGCGCCTGCGGCCGCTGCACGCTGCGCACCGCCGCGACGCGCGCAATTTGCTCCGGTCCACCGCGAAGCATCTGCCCTGAAGGGCCAAACACAAAAAACATGGCGCTCTCCTGCACGCGGGATGCGTCGTTCTGTGTGCATGTTATCGGCTTCCTTCGGTCCGTCTGAAGCGCCGCCTAAAATCGCCGCCATGCTCGACATTCTTCTGCTCCGAAAAGACCTCCCTACCGCTATTGCCGGGCTTGAATCGCGCAAGAGCCCGCAACCGTTTCTCGATGTCACGGCCTTCCAGGCGCTGGAGGCCGAGCGCAAAAACCTGCAAACCCGCACCGAAGAGCTGCAAGCGCAGCGTAACCAGCTCTCCAAGCAAATCGGCATGCTGATGAGCAGGGGCGACAAAGAAGGCGCCGAGGCCGCCAAACGCCAGGTGGCGGCGTCCAAACTCGAGCTGGAGCAATCGGCCAGCCGGCTCGAACAGATTCAGGGTGAATTGCAAGCCATGCTGCTGGCCGTGCCCAACCTGCCGCACGCCAGCGTGCCGGTGGGCGCGGGCGAAGAAGACAACGTGGAAGTGCGCCGTTGGGGCACACCCCCGAGCTTTGACTTTGAGCCCAAAGACCACGTCGATGTCGGCACGCCGTTGGGGCTCGATTTCGACATGGGCGTGAAGCTTTCGGGCTCGCGCTTCACGGTGATGAAAGGGCCGATTGCCCGATTGCACCGCGCGCTCAGCCAGTTCATGCTGGATCTGCAGACGCAGGAGCACGGCTACACAGAGTGCTACGTGCCGTACGCCGTGAACGCCGATTCGCTCAAGGGCACGGGGCAATTGCCGAAGTTCGAAGGCGACCTGTTTGCTGCCCAAAAGGGCGGGCAGGACGGCGAACCCGTGCCGGACCACGCGGCGCTCTACCTCATCCCCACCAGCGAAGTGCCGCTGACCAACTTCGTGCGCGACGTGGTGGTAGCCGAAGCCGAATTGCCCATCAAGCTCACGGCGCACACGCCGTGCTTCCGGTCCGAAGCCGGGAGCTACGGCCGCGACACCCGCGGCATGATCCGCCAGCACCAGTTTGACAAGGTCGAAATGGTGCAGATCGTGCATCCCGACCACAGCTACGACGCGCTGGAACAAATGACCGGCCACGCCGAAGCCGTGCTGCAAAAGCTCGGCCTGCCGTACCGCGTGATGAGCCTGTGCACGGGTGACATGGGCTTTGGCGCCGCCAAGACCTACGACCTTGAGGTTTGGTTGCCCGGCCAGAACAACTACCGTGAAATCAGCTCGATCAGCAACTGCGAAGCCTTCCAGGCGCGGCGCCTGCAAGCCCGCTTCAAGAACGCGCAAGGCAAGAACGAGCTGGTGCACACGCTCAATGGCTCAGGCCTGGCGGTGGGGCGTACGCTGGTGGCGGTGCTGGAAAACTACCAGCGGGAAGATGGTTCGGTGCAGGTGCCCGAAGTGCTGCGCCCCTACATGGGCGGAGTTGAGGTTCTGACGCCTTGAGCCGCCAAATCACCTGCTAGAATCGCAGGCTTCGAGCGGAGAGGTGGCAGAGTGGTCGAATGTACC
>JAUCDU010000140.1:0-7098 GCA_034674825.1 Giesbergeria sp. | reverse complement strand
CATGATGGTCGGCGCATTGGTGTTGCCGCTGACGATGCGCGGCATGATGGACGCGTCGACCACGCGCAGGCCGGCAAGGCCGTGCACGCGCAACTCAGAATCCACCACATCGAGCGGCCCCGGCCCCATGCGGCAGCTTCCGACCGGGTGGTAGATGGTGTCCGCGTGGTTGCGGATGAACTGCGCTATCTCGGCGTCGCTCCTGGCGCTGGCCGAGGCCTTGGATTCCCGCGCGCCAAACTTTGCCAGTGCGGGTTGGTTCAGAATCTCGCGCATGCGTTTCATGCCGCGCACCAGGCGGTCCATATCGTCCTGCTCGCCCAGGAAGTTCGGGTCTACCAGTGGCAGGGCATTCGAGTCCTTGCTGGCCAGTTGCACGCTACCCCGGCTCTTGGGTTGCAGCAGGCAGACATGGCACGAGTAGCCATGACCGAGCACCGTCTTGCGGCCGTGGTCCACCAGCTTGCCGATGACGAAGTGCAGTTGCAAATCTGGCGCGGCTTCCTCGGGACGGCTCTTGATGAAACCGCCGGATTCGGCGAAGTTGGTGGTCAGCATGCCGCTGCGGGCACGGCGCCACTCGCCAATGGCTCGCAGGATGCGCATGGCGCCCGTAGGTGAAATGCCAAACAGGTCGTAGAGACCCGGCGCGTCCATGATCTGCACCACATCGACGTGGTCGTGCAGATGCTGTCCAACACCAGGCAAATCGTGCAGCACCGGGATGCCCAGTGCCTGCAACTGCGCACCCTGGCCGATGCCCGAGAGCATCAGGAGCTGGGGCGAGAGCAGCGCACCGGCCGAGAGCAACACCTCGCGCGAGCAGCGCAAGGTCTGGCGCACGCCGCCCTGTTCGTACTCGACGCCCACCGCACGCTTGCCCTCAAAGACGATGCGCGTGGCGCGCGCGCCGGTGATCACGCGCAGGTTGGGCCGCGCCAGATGTGGTGTGAGGTAGGCCTTCGCGGCGCTGAAGCGCTCGCCGTTCTTGTGCGTGACCTGGTACATGCCGACGCCTTCCTGCGCCGGGCCATTGAAGTCGTCATTGCGCACTTCGCCGGCCTGCATACCGGCCTCGACGAAATGCTCTGCAAACGGATTGGGCGAGCGCAGGTCCATCACGTTCAGCGGCCCGCCGCTGCCGTGCCATGCGTTGGCGCCGCGCTCGTTGTGCTCCGATCTCTTGAAGTACGGCAGCACATCGGCCCAGGCCCAGCCGGGGTTGCCCTCTGCCGCCCAGTGGTCGTAGTCCGCGTGCTGGCCGCGCGCGTAAATCATGGCGTTGATGGAGCTTGAGCCGCCCAGCACCTTGCCGCGTGGCTGGAAGCCCTGGCGCCCATTAAGACCCGGCTGCGGTGTGGTGTTCTGGCCCCAGCCATTGAGTTCGTACTTGGCCATCACCGCCAGACCCGCCGGGCAGTGGATGAGTACGCTGCTGTCGGGCTTGCCCGCTTCGAGCAGGCAGACGCGCACTGCCGGGTCTTCGCTCAGGCGCCCCGCCAGCACGCAGCCGGCCGAGCCGCCGCCAATCACGATGTAGTCGAACATGGGTCTCCTTGTACTTTTCTGCCGTCCTGCACGGCCCATTTGCGCACCTTACCCGAGCGGTTCGCGCTTCTGGCTACTATTCCAAGGGTCTGTTTCACTTTGAAGAGAGCTCTCTATATGGAAATCACTAAGGTTGGAATCATCGGCGCTGGCACCATGGGCAACGGCATTGCGCAGGCCTGTGCAGTTGCGGGCGTTGAGGTCGTGATGGTGGATATCTCGGACGCCGCCGTGCTCAAGGGTGTGGCAACGGTCGCCAGCAGCCTGGACCGTTTGATCAAGAAGGAAAAGATCACCGGCGCCGACAAGGACGCGGCGCTGGGCCGTATCCAGACGTCGACGGACTACGCAGCGCTCAAAGGTGCGCAGCTCATCATCGAGGCGGCGACCGAAAACTACGAACTCAAGCTGAAGATCTTGAAACAGGTGGATGGCATCGCCGGCCCGGACGTGCTGATTGCATCCAACACCTCGTCCATCTCGATCACCAAGCTGGCCGCCGCCACCTCGCGCCCCGGGCATTTCATTGGCATGCACTTCTTCAACCCGGTGCCGATGATGGCGCTGGTCGAACTGATTCGCGGCGTGCAGACCAACGATGCCACGCACGATGCCGTGAAGGCTCTGGCGCTGCGCCTGGGCAAGTCGCCCATCACGGTGAAGAACGCGCCGGGCTTTGTCGTCAACCGCATCCTGGTGCCCATGATCAACGAGGCCTTCTTCGTGCTGGCCGAGGGGCTGGCGACGCCCGAGGACATCGACGCCGGCATGAAGCTGGGCTGCAACCAGCCCATAGGCCCGCTGGCGCTGGCCGACATGATCGGCCTGGACGTGTGCCTGGCGGTGATGGAGGTCTATCTGCAGGAGTTCGGCGACAGCAAATACCGCGCCTGCCCATTGCTCAAGGAGCTGGTGGCGGCCGGGCATCTGGGACGCAAGACAGGGCGCGGGGTGTACGCCTACTGAGGGTTCAGCCGGGCGCATTTCCCGGGGGCAGTGGGTTGCAAGCCGGCGCGCTTGTCTTGGGGGCTTCGGCCTCCACTTTTTTGCCCTCGCCAAAGTGGAACACATGAAATCGATTGCATATTTAAATTTCACACAATTCAATTGTGTGATATAATAATGGCTTGATGACGCCCGACCCATTTCCCACGCCACCCGAACTGCTGCTGGACCACCAGCTGTGCTTCGCGCTGTATTCCACATCGCTCGCGATGACCAAGGTCTACAAGCCGTTGCTGGAGACGCTCGGGCTGACCTATCCGCAGTACCTCGCGCTGCTCGTGCTGTGGGAGCAGGACGGCGTACTGGTTTCGCACCTTGGCGAGCGCTTGTATCTGGACTCTGGAACGCTCACCCCTTTGCTAAAGCGGCTTGAGTCCGCCGGCTTGGTGCAGCGCACCCGCGACAGCACCGACGAGCGTTGCGTGCGCATCACCCTCACCGACGCGGGCCGCTTGTTGCAGCAGCAGGCTGCCCGTGTGCCAGGCTGCGTGCTGGCCCAAAGCCAGCTCGAGCTGGCGCAGGTGCAAGCCCTCACACGGCAATTGCAAGCGCTGCGCGGCGCGCTGACCAACGCCTGCACCTCCCTTTCTGCCCCGCCTGCGCCGCAGGCACAACTTTGAAGGACACCACCATGACCCAACTCGAAAAAGTTCTCTACACCGCCAAGGCCCACACCACCGGTGGCCGCGAAGGCGCCTCCCGCAGCGACGACGGTCGCCTGGACGTGAAGCTGTCTTCGCCCGGCACGGCTGGCACGGGCACCAACCCCGAGCAGATGTTTGCCGCCGGCTACTCGGCTTGCTTCATCGGTGCCATGAAGGCGGTCGCAGGCAAGACCAACCTGACCTTGCCGCAAGACCTGGCCGTGGACGCCGAAGTGGACCTGGGCCCCATCCCGAATGCCTACGGCATTGCGGTGCGCATGAAAGTGTCGCTGCCAGGCATGGACAAGGATGCTGCCCAAAAGCTGATCGACGCCGCACACCAGGTCTGCCCGTACTCGAACGCAACGCGCGGCAACATCGACGTGGCCATCACGCTCGCCTGACTGCACGGCGCATGAACCGAGCGGGCAGCTGCAAACGCGGCGCCCGCTTTTTTTCTGTACAAGCTCCGCCCGCGCTGGTACAGCCGACCCGCGCACAGGCTGCACAGCCAGCCTGCAACCCGGTTCAAGCGCAGCGCCACCCGGATATGAAGGGCGGGCGACAATGGGGCATGACCCCCCCGCACTTTCTTGACGAATCAGGCCCTGCGCCAACCGACGGCACCGACCTTCACCCTTATGCCCGGCTGAGCCCCGCCGAGGTGTTGGACGCCTTGGCAGCGGTGGACCTGCACGGCGATGGCCGGCTGATGGCCCTGTCGTCGTACGAGAACCGGGTCTACCAGGTACACCTCGAAGACGGCGCGCGCGTGGTGGCCAAGTTCTACCGGCCCGCACGCTGGAGCCGCGACCAAATCCAGGAGGAGCACAACTTCGCCGCCGAGCTCGTGGCCGCTGAGGTGCCTGCTGTGGCGCCCCTGACACTGCAGGGCGCCACCGTGCACGAGCACGACGGCTTCCTGTTTTCCGTCAGCCCCTGGCGCGGCGGCCGCAGGCCCGAGCTGGACGACTGGGAGGTGCTGGAATGGATTGGCCGCTTCCTCGCACGCCTGCACACAGTGGGCGCGGCGCGCCCCTTCGCCCACCGGCCCGCGCTCGACCTGCAAAGCTTCGGCCAAGCGCCACGCGACTGGCTGCTGGAACACAATGCCGTGCCGCTGGACATGCAATCGCGCTGGCAGGACGTGTGCCAACACGCTCTGGAATCTGTAGCAGATTGCACAAACACATCAAGCGCTGGCGTGCGATTTGGCTTGGAAAATGCCAAGCAAATCCGTCTCCACGGCGACTGCCACCCCGGCAACATCCTGTGGACGCCAACCGAGCTTGCGGGTGGCGGCCCGCATTTCGTCGATCTGGACGACGCCCGCGGCGGGCCTGCGGTGCAAGACTTGTGGATGCTGCTCTCGGGCGACCGGCGCCAGCGCACCGGCCAGCTCAGCGCGCTGCTGGACCGCTGCGCACGCTGCGCCTGATCCACTACAGCGCCTGGCTGGCGCGGCGCTGGGAAGACCCGATTTTCCCCGTCAATTTCCCCTGGTTCGGCACCAGCGACTACTGGAGCGGGCAGGTGGATCTGCTGGAAGAGCAGATTGAGGCGATGCAGGAGGAGCCTTTGGTGGCGTGACCGCATCGCAGGGGCGCAGCCTCAGTCTAAACTTCAAGCGTCTTCCACCTGCAACTCCGTCCAAAGCGGCGCCAGCAGCCCCCGTTCATTGAGCGGCAAGCGCATGGCAAGCAAAAGGCATTCGCGTTGCAATTCGCGCATGCGCTGGTTCAGTTCGCGGTCGGCCATGTCGACTTCGAACTGCACTTCACCCGACAAATCGCCGGCACTGGCACCCCAGGACCCGAGCGAGTTCCAGGCTGTCTGCAGCCGCGAGAGTCTGAACGTTGCGCGATCGACGATGGCCATGCTGGGCGCAGCCGTCTTTTTGCACTCCAAGTCGGCGCGCAGCTGCGCCACATCGTTCATCTGCTGCGTGATGCGCTCATTCGGGCTGAGCAGGTTGGCACTGGTCGCAGCGGCGTCGGCCGGCGGCAGCGCTTCATCGGCGCTGTGGGCCAGATTGCAAATGAAACTCGCCTCCCCCGGATCAAACTCTCCGGGAATGAGCCGCAAGGCAAAACTTGTGCGCTTCATGGGTGCCGATGTGGCACGCGCAATGCCCAGGGTCACCTCAACCACGGCGAGCATCTTGCCCATTTCTGACAGCTGTGTGCCCTGCAGGCGCGAGGGGTAGCCCGAGCCATCGAGCCGCTCGTGGTGCTCGCCCACGGCGCGGCACACGGCGGCGCTGTAGTCCGTGGTGGTGGAAAGCAGCACTTGCGCCACGCGCGGGTGCACGGCGAGGTGCTTGTGTCCCAGCAAGTCCAGCGGGTCGGACGAGTTGAGGTACTCAGGCTGGATATAGATTTCGCCCAGATCGTGCAGCAAACCGGCAAGCATCGCCTCGCGTACGGCCCCCGCAGGCCAGTGCTTCGACAAGGCCATCGCGCCCATCACGGCCGCCGCGGTCACGGCATGCGCGACGAAGCTGGTGCGCGTTGCCAGCGCGGTGGTAAGCAGCAGCTGCGCCACCGAATGCAGCCGCACGCCGGGGAGATGCTCGCGCAGCTTGCCGGCCCAAGGCTGCAGACCACGTGCCAAGGCTGCCGGTTCGGCCAGGAATTGGTCCAGGCACTCTTGCAGGTAGGCGGGCGTCGCGCCATCTTCCGCTGTCAGGCAGGCCTCCAGAGGTCGCTGAAGTTTTCGCTCCAGCAGCTTTTGCTGGAGGCTGACCGACACGGTCTGTCCTTTGGCCCACAGTTTCACCCCGCGCGCGTCCAGAATGTCTTCGGACGCCACGATCACATGCTTCTCCGAGGCGCGCATGATGGCATCCAGGGCGATGGGATTGGCTTCGATCCCGCTCGATTCCACTTCTTGGACCAGCATGCATCTCCTTATTTTTTTATAAATGTGGGCGCGCCGTGCTCGGGCGTGCCTCTGGTCTCGCCTGACCGCGCTTCAACAGACCTGCGAGCATAAACGCGCTCAGTGGCAGTCAAAGCCTGCGGCAGAAGAAACCACGCCAGTTCCGGCACTGAGGGCCATCGCATTCCGTGACGCGGCAATACTGCAGCAGCGGCCAGTGGGCATGCAGCTCGAGATTCGGCGCAAGCCGCTCGACACCCCCCTGCATTCTTGTATGCTGCACGCTCTCTCGCACAAGGAATCGGGCCCCATGAAAGACATGCTGCGTACGCTTTTCTCCATCCGCACCAAGCGGCGGGCGCCGCCCGTGGGGCCACTGCCGCAAGTTGGTGCGTCCATCATGTGCGGCGGTGTGAAGATGCAGGTCACCCACCCAATGCCGCGTGAGCTGTGGGACTGGATGGTGTTGTCGGGCTGGCGCAATGTGCCGGTCAGCAACGACCGGCGCCAGAGTGCAGAACTGCCCGAGCGCACGATGAAGGATTTGCTTGACGCTGCGCCGACCGAGCGCGAGGCCTTGCATGCCCGCATTCTTCGTCAGGCAAGACGTTCAGCCTGAGCCACTATCGCGCTGCGCGCGACGGTCGTTTCGCTCTTTTTTCAATAGCTTCCAGTGCTTACTGCATAAGCGCTGGAAGCTATTTTTACTTGGAATTACACCAACAAGGCATTGACCCGGCGCACGTAGGCCGCCGGATCGTCCGGCAGGCCGCCTTCGGCCAACAGGGCCTGGTCAAACAGGATGTTGGCCAGGTCGTTGAAGTGCACGCTGCCGTCCAACTTCTTTACCAGCGGGTGCTCGGGGTTCACTTCCAGCACCGGTTTGGATTCGGGCGCCTGCTGGCCGGCCTGCTTGAGCATGCGGGCCAGCTGGGTGCTCATGCCGTCGTCCTGCACCACCAGGCAAGCGGGTGAATCGACCAGGCGCGAGGTGACGCGCACGTCTTCGGCCTTGTCCTTG
>JAUCDU010000139.1:0-7111 GCA_034674825.1 Giesbergeria sp. | reverse complement strand
GCCTGCAGGCCGGGGACATGGTGGTGCTGGCAGCGCGCCCGTCCATGGGCAAGACCGCGCTGGCCATCAACATCGCCGAGCACGTGGCGCTGAACGAAGGCCTCCCGGTGGCGGTGTTCTCCATGGAAATGGGCGCGGCGCAACTGGCGGTGCGTATCGTCGGTTCGATTGGCCGCATCGACCAGGGGCATTTGCGCACTGGCAAGCTGACCGACGACGAATGGCCGCGCCTGACCGAAGCGATCGAAAAGCTGCGCAATGTGTCCTTGCACATCGACGAGACGCCGGGCCTCACCCCGAGCGAGCTGCGCGCCAACGCGCGGCGGCTGGCGCGCCAGTGCGGCAAGCTGGGCATGATCGTGGTGGATTATTTGCAGCTCATGAGCGGTTCCAGCAACTCGCAAGGTGAGAACCGGGCCACCGAGCTGGGCGAGATCTCGCGCGGTCTCAAGATGCTGGCGAAAGAACTGCAGTGCCCGGTGATCGCGCTTTCGCAGCTCAACCGCAGCGTCGAAACCCGTACCGACAAGCGCCCCATGATGAGCGACCTGCGCGAGTCCGGCGCCATCGAGCAGGATGCGGACATCATCATGTTCATCTACCGCGACGACTACTACAACAAGGACAGCAAGGAGCCCAACGTCGCCGAGATCATCATCGGCAAGCAGCGCAACGGCCCTACCGGGACGGTCAAGCTGTTCTTCCAGAAGTCGCAGACGCGCTTTGAAAGCCTGGCCATGGGGTCGAGCGACGATTTTTGATGAAAAGTGGTTCCAGAGCTTACTGGTAAAGCGCAAGCAGCTACAAATAAAAGAGCAAACAGGTTGGACTTTTGCCAACCGTTTGCAGCAGCAAAGGCCTAGACCACGCCGACGTACACGGCCGCCTTGGTGGGGCTGTCGTAGGCTTCGAAATCGGTGCGGTAGCGGCGCTGAACTTCCGGGTGCTCGTGGAAATACTGCCAGACGCGCTGCCATGCCGCGACGACCGACAGCGGCACGGCCCCCTCGGCTGGGAACACAAGGTAGTCGCCGGCTTCGACCTCCACCGTGGCACCCTGGGTCACCACGACGCCCGCGGTAACGTCAAAAGCGCCGCTTGCGTCCGATTCGTACGCTGAGTACACGCCGAAATTGCGTGGGTCGGCGCTGCGGTGTGCCGTTTTTCCCATCACGTCTTCGGCGAAGAAGCGCCCCCAGAGCGGTGCGATGCGCGCGGTCTGTGGGCTGGCTTCGGCGCTGTTGGTGGTGCGCGTCGTGAGGCCCGCGACGGAGAAAGCATCCAGGTGTTGGCGAACAGGTTCCATGGTTCAAATCCTATCAATCGGAAAGCCGCTTCGGCTGGCACGTCACGAAGCAGCGCTACAAAACCTCGCTGGCAAAGTCCGCCAGGCGCGAGCGCTCGCCGCGCGCCAGCGTGATGTGGCCGCTGTGCGGCCAGCCCTTGAAGCGGTCCACGGCAAAGGTCAGGCCCGAGGAGCCCTCGGTGAGGTAGGGCGTGTCGATCTGCGCCAGGTTGCCCATGCAGACAATCTTGGTCCCAGGCCCGGCGCGGGTGATCAAGGTCTTCATCTGCTTGGGCGTCAGGTTTTGCGCCTCGTCGATGATGACGAACTTGTTCATGAAGGTGCGCCCGCGCATGAAGTTCATGCTCTTGATCTTGATGCGGCTTCTGATCAAATCGTTGGTCGCGGCGCGGCCCCATTCGCCGGCGTTGCCGCCGTCGCCCTTGGCCAGAAATTCGAGGTTGTCGTCCAGAGCTCCCATCCAGGGGCCCATTTTTTCTTCCTCGGTGCCCGGCAGAAAGCCGATGTCTTCGCCCACGCTGACCGTGGCGCGGGTCATGATGATTTCGGTGTACCGACGGTCGTCCAGCACCTGCGTGAGACCCGTGGCCAATGCCATCAGCGTCTTGCCGGTACCGGCGTTGCCGGCCAGGGTGACAAAGTCGACCTCAGGGTCCATCAGCAGATTCACGGCGAAGTTCTGCTCGCGATTGCGCGTGGTCACGCCCCACACAGCGTTCTTGCCGTGGCCGTAGTCTTTCAGCGTTTTCAGCACCGCTGTCTTGTCGCGGATTTCGCTCACCCGTGCGTACAGGCTGGGCTCGCCAGGGGCCTCGAAATGAACGAACTGGTTGATCATTAGCTGCGGCACGATGGGGCCGCTGATGCGGTAGAACGTGTGCGCCCCACTTTGCCAGCTTTCCACCGATTTGCCGTTGCGGTTCCAGAAGTCGGGCGGCAGTGGCAGTACGCCGGAGTACAGCAGATCGCCGTCTTCCCGCGCCTTGTCGTTCTGGTAGTCCTCGGCGGGCAGGCCGAGCGCGCGCGCCTTGACGCGCATGTTGATGTCTTTTGAGACGAGCACGACCTTGCGATCGGGATGCTGCTTGCGCAAGCCTTGCACCACGCCCAGGATCTGGTTGTCGGCCTTGCCAGGTGGCAGGCTGGCGGGCAGTTCGACATCAAAGCCCAATGTCTGGAAAAAGAGGCAGCCACCCGCCGCACGCTGGCCGGTGGAGTCGAGCTTGATGCCGCGTGCAATGTCGGCGTCTGGCGTCGCTACCAGGGCATCAAGCGAGCGGCTGACCTGCCGGCCATTGCGCGCCACTTCGGTCATGCCTTTCTTGTGGCCGTCGAGCTCTTCGAGCACGATCATCGGCAGATAGATGTCGTGTTCTTCGAATCGAAACAGGCTGGTCGGGTCGTGCAGCAGCACGTTGGTATCCAGCACGAACAGCTTGGCCGGGCCGGTTCCGCGGGCCTTGCGTTCGCGCGCCGGCTTGGCCGCCGGGGTCGCTGCACGAGCGGGTGCGCCGCCGTCGCCTGAGGGGGCCGGCGCACGCGCAGGGATGGGTGCCACGGGCGTGTCTTGCGTGCGGCGCGCGCGCGAACGCCCTGGGCCTGTCTCGACTGGGGTCTTCGCTATGGGTTCTGCCGCTGCCACTGTGACAACCGCGGATGTGTCATCGGGCTCTGGGGCGGGCTTGCGAGGGCGCCTTTGCGGCGCTTTCTGGTGGTCAAAGGCGTCTTGGGCGAGAAGCGCGGCGCGCCGGTTGGGTGCGGGAGGCAAAGGCATGGGCGGTGGACCTGGGCAGTTCAGAAAAGCAAAAAGCCGCCTGGAAACCGAGGCGGCTTGTGGAGCGGGGCGGGCGTCGCGCGGTGCAGCGGCATTGAGCCATTATGCACGGCGACGGACGCCCGACCGGGTAGTTCCAAAGGGCTGTTCAGGCAGCTTTTTTCAGGGCGTTGAGCGCCTTGATGGACTTGAGCACTTCTTCAACGTGGCCGGGTACCTTGAGGCCGCGCCACTCTTCGGCCACCAGGCCGTCTTCGTCGATCAGGAAGGTGCTGCGCTCAATGCCCTTGACCTTCTTGCCGTACATGATCTTGTTTTTGACGACACCGAACATGTGGCACATTTTCTCTTCGGTGTCGGCAATCAGCTCGAACGGCAATTCCAGCTTTTCCTTGAAATCGTCGTGCGACTTCATGTTGTCACGGGAAACACCGAAAACGGCCGCGCCAAGCTTGACGAATTCCTTGTACTTGTCGCGAAACTGCATGGCCTCCGTCGTGCAGCCGGGCGTGTTGTCCTTCGGATAAAAATAGAGCACCATCACCTGCCCGTTGTGCGAAGTGTTGCTAACCTTCACGCCATTTGTGGCGTTGGCTTCAAATTCTGGGAGGGGTTTGTTGACAACGATCGCCATATATCTTTAATCTCTCTCAATGAGGTCGTTGAAGAACCGGGGTGCGGATCTTTTTTTTGTCGTATACCCCCGGCAGCAACCCGTGATTTTACTCTGAATGCCTATTCCGTGGCATTGTGGGGGGTTCTGCGGCAGACCCTATGCCGCGATGATGAGCGCCAGCACCACATTGCGTCCCTCGGCCGCCAGAATGTTGTAGGTACGGCAGGCGGCAAAACTGTCCATGGTTTCCAGCCCGATGCGGCGCGCAAAAAGCGGCGCAAGCCATTGGGGCGGCAAGAAGCGTGTGCGCTCGCCGGTGCCCATCAACATCACTTCTGCGTCCAAAGTCGCCAGATGCGCGAGGTGCTCCGGCGTGAGCGCCTCAAAACTCTGAACCGGCCAAGTCTCGCGCAAGCCTTTGGAGCCCAGGATGACGCTGGAGTTCAATTCCTCGCTCCCCACCGACACCCAGCCTGGGCCATAGCCGGAAATGCTTTGGGCGTCGATGTGTTCAGGGGAGAATTTCATGCGGGTCTGGTGTGCGTGGGCTTGCCGGTGCAGCCACGGAGCGGCGGTGGAACTGTGGTCAAATTATAGGTTTCGCCTGCTGCACGCTTCCGTGGCGTGGCAAAGCCCCTTGTGTTACTGCGCATGAAACCCCTCCACAAATCCACCAAGCTCAACAACGTTCTCTACGATGTCCGTGGCCCGATCGTGGACGCAGCCAAGCAGATGGAGGACGAAGGCCAGAAGATCATTCGCCTCAACATCGGCAACATGGCGCCGTTTGGCTTCGACCCACCGGAAGAAGTGGTGCAGGACATGGTGCGCAACCTGCCCGAGTCGGCCGGGTATTCCGACAGCAAAGGCATTTTCGCGGCGCGCAAGGCGGTGATGCACTACACCCAGGAGCAGGGTATTGTGGGTGTCACGCTCGACGACATCTACCTGGGCAATGGCGCCAGCGAACTGATCGTGATGGCGACCAATGCGCTGCTTAACGATGGCGATGAGCTGCTTTTGCCCGCCCCTGACTACCCACTGTGGACGGCGGCGGCCAGCCTCTCGGGCGGCGTGCCGGTGCACTATGCCTGCGACGAATCGAGCGGCTGGATGCCGCGCCTGGACGACATGCGCGCCAAGATCACGCCGCGCACGCGCGCCATTGTTGTCATCAACCCCAACAATCCCACCGGCGCTCTGTATTCCGACGAACTGCTCAAGGAGATCGTGCAGCTGGCGCGCGAGCACGGTCTGGTGCTGCTGGTCGATGAGGTGTACGACAAGGTTTTGTACGAAGGCGCCCGGCATACGGCAATGGCCAGCCTGTCGACCGACGTGCTCACGCTGACGTTCAATTCGCTCTCCAAAGCCTATCGCAGCTGCGGGTTTCGTGCCGGCTGGATGGTGGTGTCGGGCCCCAAAGCCGATGCCAAGGACTACATCGAAGGCCTGAACATGCTGGCCAACCTCAAGCTCGGCTCCAACGTGCCGGGCCAGTGGGCGATCCAGACCGCGCTGGGTGGCTACCAGAGCATCAACGACCTCATCAAGGAGGGCGGACGCCTGCGCCGCCAGCGCGACCTGGCGTACGAGCTGATCACGCAGATCCCGGGCGTCAGCTGTGTCAAGCCGCAGGCCGCGCTGTACATGTTCCCGCGCCTGGACCCGGTCATGTATCCGATTGCCGACGACCGCCAGTTTTTCATGGAAGTGCTGCGCGCCACGCGCGTGATGCTGGTGCAGGGCAGCGGCTTCAACTACACCGACCAGCAGCATTTCCGCATCGTGTTTTTGCCGCATGAAGACCAGTTGCGCGAAGCCATTGCCCGTCTGGCCGAGTTTCTTGCGCAGTACCGCAAACGCCACGCGACGGTTTAATACTATTGTTTTTATAGCTGGCGGCGCTTGACCTATAAGCGCTAGAGGCATTTTTCACTGATATTTTGACCATGAAACCCATCCAAGTAGGCCTTCTGGGCATCGGCACCGTCGGCAGCGGCGTGTTCAAGGTACTCGCGCGCAACAATGAAGAAATTGAGCGCCGTGCCGGCCGTGGCATCTCCATCACCATGGTGGCCGACCTGGACGTCGAGCGTGCGCGCAGCGCGGTCGGCGAAGGTGTGCAGGTAGTGAGCGATGCGCGCGCCGTCATTGCCAACCCCGACATCGACATCGTCATCGAGTTGATTGGCGGCTACGGCATCGCCAAGCAACTGGTCATGGAAGCCATCGCCGCCGGCAAGCATGTCGTCACCGCAAACAAGGCGCTGCTGGCAGTGCATGGCAACGAAATCTTTGCTGCGGCGTCCGCCAAGGGCGTCATGGTGGCGTTTGAAGCGGCTGTTGCCGGCGGCATTCCCATCATCAAGGCGCTGCGCGAAGGCCTGACGGCCAACCGCATCCAGTGGCTGGCCGGCATCATCAACGGCACGACCAACTTCATCCTCTCCGAGATGCGCGACAAGGGCCTGGACTTTGACGCCGCGCTCAAGGACGCCCAGCGCCTGGGCTACGCCGAAGCCGACCCGACCTTCGACATCGAAGGCGTGGACGCGGCGCACAAGGTCACGCTCATGTCGGCGATTGCCTTTGGCATCCCCGTGCAGTTCGACAAGGCCTATACCGAGGGCATCACCAAGCTGGCGGCGCAGGACATCAGGTACGCCGAGCAACTGGGCTACCGCATCAAGCTGCTGGGCATTTCCAAGCGTGTGGAATGGCGAGATACGGCCGGCAAGCTGTCCGGGGGCATCGAGCTGCGTGTGCACCCGAGCCTGGTGCCGGCCAAGCGGTTGATCGCCAACGTCGAGGGCGCCATGAACGCCGTCGTGGTGCAGGGCGACGCCGTGGGCCCGACGCTGTATTACGGCAAAGGCGCGGGCAGCGAGCCCACCGCCAGTGCCGTGATTGCCGACCTGGTGGACATCGCGCGGTTGCACACCGCCGATCCGCACCACCGCGTCCCGCACCTGGCGTTCCAGCCGGGCACGCTGCAGGACGCCATGGGCGAATTGCCCGTGCTTCCCATGGACGAGGTTGTCACCAGCTACTACCTGCGCCTTCGCGTAGCCGACCAGGCCGGCGTGCTGGCCAAGGTCACCGGCTTGCTCGCACAGCACGGCATCAGCGTAGACGCCATGCTGCAGCGCGAAGCCGAAGACGTGGGCGGCGAAGGCTCGACCCAGACCGACCTGATCATCCTCACCCACGACGCCCGCGAGGGCACGGTGAACGCCGTGCTGGCCGAGCTGCAGGCGCTGCCGACCGTGCTCGCCCCCATCGTGCGCATCCGCAAGGAAGAGCTGAACTGACCATGCTGTACCTCTCCACGCGCGGCCACCCCGAGCGCAAGCACTTCTGCGACATCCTGCTCGAAGGCCTGGCGCCCGACGGCGGCCTGTACCTGCCCGAG
>JAUCDU010000138.1:0-7129 GCA_034674825.1 Giesbergeria sp. | reverse complement strand
CCCTGGTCACCATCGCCAGCATCAGCGACCCGAGGCAGCCCATGGTCAGCGCATGCAGTGCGCCAAGCTCCCAGTGCGCAGCCGCCAGCAGCGATGCGCCACGGGTGAAACCGAGCAGCACAAAAGCCACGCCGAGCCAGACAAACCCCAGATAAAACATGCGCAGCAAACGGTTGCGAAGGCTTTGCCGCCTCGCCCAGCCCCAGGCACGCCACAGCAGCACGCCCCCCGCGGCAAGCTCCAGCGCGCCCTGCAGCGTGGCCCAGGCCTGCGCGCCTGCGCTGCCTGCGGCCAGCACCGCATGCGCCCAAACCGCCACCGCTTCAAACGCCGCGTTACCCGCGAGCAAGGCCAGCGCGCCCCACGGATGGCCCTCGTGCGGGCCCGGAGGCGAAAAGAAAGGCAGCATGCGATGCGCGACCGTGACAAACACCAGCACGGCAAAGGCCCACAAGCCGCTCAGCACGAAGCGCCGCGCCAATCCCCAGTCGCCGAGCGCCAAGCCAACGGCGAGCCCTGCAACGCAGGCCGTGCCTACAAGAAACGCCACGCCCACGACCCGTGCATGCACCTGGTCGTCGGCCGCGCTGCGCCACAGCAGCCACCAAAACAACGCCGTCACCCACACCATGCCGCCGAGCGCGAGCAGTACGCCGACAAGCGCCGCCGTGTGGCTGATCGACGCGCCCACCAGCCAGGTCAGCCAGCCGCCCGCGAGCAGCAGCAGCGGCGCACGCAGGCGGCGCACAGGCCAGGGTTCGACGCGCAACCACCTGGGGCCCGCCGTAAAAAGAAAGCCCGAGAAAAACAGCGGAAAGAACCCGAAGACCATCAGCGCCGCGTGTACCAGCGATGCTGGAACGGCGTTGTTGATCTGGTGGATGGTCGTCAGACGAGCAATTTGCACCCATGCCCACCACAAACCCGAGGTGGCGAGCAGCGCCATCGCCAAAAAAAAAGCCAGCCGGTGCGGCGCCAGCAGCAGGTGGCGCACGCGCCACGCCGCTTCCCGCGCAGCCTGCGCCTCGGGCGCATTGCGGGCAGAGCCAGGCTTTACCGGCACGCGGCCTTGCGCAGGCTCAGCCGCAAGAACCCAGGTGGCCGCACTGGGTGCAGTAGTCGCAGCCGTCCTTGCGGATCACGGCGTGGGCGCCGCATTCGCTGCATTTCTTGCCCGCCATTACCGGCGGAACCGATGCCTGCATGCCGTCACTGGCGCTTGCCACCTCTTCGCTGGGCAGCGGCCGCGCACGCCGTGCCAGGATGTTCTGCACCGCGAACGCTATGGCAGCCACCTCCGAGTCGTGCCACATCGGCACTTGCGTGCCATCGGCCTTCTGGTGCGTGCCCAGGCGCACCGGGCCGCGGTCCCAGGCCACCTTGCGCATGTCGCTGAGCGCGCGCTCCAGGAACCCCCCGCGTGCCGCCAGCGAGAGCAATCGCATGCTGGATGTGACCCACTGCTGGGATTCGCCGCTTTGGCCCACCGGCATGAAGAATTCAATGGCGCGGTCGATCAGCCCGCCAGTTTCTGGGTCTGTCACCGGCAAGAACGAGACCACGATGTACAGGCGCTTTTGCCCCTCCTGCGTCCAGTAGTCGACCTTTTCCGCAACGGCAGACAGCGCGCCTTTGGGGCGGCTTTCAATCACCGTGCGCATCGGGTCCACCGGCACGGGCAGCGCTTGTGCTTGTTCGGCCGCTGCAGGCGCCGCATGGGTTTCGAGCACCGAGCCCAGGATGCTGTTGGGCCGATACGTCGCCAGGCCTTTGAGCTTGGCGCGCCAGGCCTGCAAATACAAGCCCTTGAAGTCCTCGTACGGATAGTCGGCCGGGATATTCACCGTCTTGGAGATAGCGGTGTCCACAAAGGGCTGCACCGTCTTCATCATGGCGATGTGACCCTCAGCCGACATTTCCAGCGCAGACACAAAATAATCGGGCAACTGGTTCACGTCTCCGCCCAGCTCGCGATACAGGCGCCACGCGTGGTCTTCGACCGCGTATTCGGCCATGCTGCCATCGGCCTCGCGTTTGCGGCGCTTGTACATCCAGGAGAACGGCGGCTCGATGCCGTTCGACGCGTTGTCGGCAAACGCCAGGCTCACCGTGCCAGTGGGGGCAATCGACAGCAAGTGGCTGTTGCGGATGCCGTGCTCGCGAATGCGCGCCTGAAGTGGCTCCGGCAGGCGGCTGGCAAACGTGCCCTTCTGCAGGTAACCATCGGCTTCAAACTTGGGAAAGCGACCCTTTTCAATCGCCAGATCGACCGAAGCCGAGTACGCGGCGTCGCGCATGGCCTCTGCAATCCGCGCCGCCATGGCGCGGCCCTCGTCCTTGTCGTAGCGCACGCACAGCATCGCCAGGGTATTGCCCATGCCGGTAAACCCAACGCCAATGCGGCGCTTGGCATGTGCTTCGTCGCGCTGCTGCGGCAGCGGCCAGTAGGTTACGTCGAGGACGTTGTCCAGAGCGCGCACTTGCAGCGCGACGGATTTTTCAAACGCTGCGAAATCAAACGCCGGCACGCCGTCAAAACCAAACGGATGGCGCACGAAACGTGTCAGGATGATGGGACCCAGATCGCAACAACCATAGGACGGCAGCGGCTGCTCACCACACGGGTTGGTGGCGTTGATGTCTTCGCAGTAGTGCAGGTTGTTGTCGGTGTTGATCTGGTCCAGGAACAGGATGCCCGGCTCGGCGAAGTCGTAGGTCGACTTCATGATGGTGTCCCACAGATCGCGCGCTGGCAGGCTTTCGTACACCCATTTGCCGTCGTCGCGCTGGTAGGCGCCGGTGGCCATCACGGTTGCGCCGGGGCGCGCCTTGTGCACCAGCTCCCAGGGCTTGTCGTCCAGCACGGCTTGCACAAAGGCGTCGCTCACGCCCACCGACACGTTGAAATTGTTCCAGCGGCCGGGGGTGCGCTTGGCAGTGATGAAATCCATCACATCCGGGTGGTCGATGCGCAGCACGCCCATTTGCGCACCGCGTCGGGCGCCTGCGCTCTCCACCGTGGAGCACGACTGGTCAAACACGTTGATGTAGCTGCACGGGCCGGACGCCATCGAGTGCGTCCCCTTGACCTCGGCCCCGCGCGGGCGAATGCGCGAGAAATCGTAGCCGACACCACCGCCGCGCCGCATGGTTTCGGCGGCTTCGCGCAAGGCCTCGTAGATGCCAGGAAAGCCTTCGTCGTCGACGCCCTGGATGCAATCACCCACTGGCTGAACGAAGCAGTTGATCAGCGTGGCTTGAATGTCGGTTCCCGCCGCGCTCATGATGCGCCCGGCGCCAATGGCGCCCGCGTGCAAATTGGCGAGGAACAGGGCTTCGTATTTTTCTCGCTCGCCTTCGGCTTCAACCGACGCGAGTGCGCGGGCGACGCGGCGGAACAGGTCTTCAACGCTGGTCTCCCCCGGTTTGAGATACTTTTCCTGCAACACATCGAGGCTGATGGGCTGGGTGGCCGTCACGTCCTGTGCGCGGCCCAAGTCTTCTCTCTTCATGGTGGGAGTCCGTTGGTAGTGTGACAAGTGCGCGAAAAAAACTGCGCGCCGAGCGGCGTTGACCGCCTGCAAAGCCGGGGCAAAGCCGGGGGCAGTTTAGCCGGTTCGGAACGCCCCGCGCCAGCACGAGCCGGGTCGAAATGTGCTAGCCGGCACCTGAAAAAATTGAAGCCCTCGCGAACGAGGGCTCAGAAACGACGCTATGGCGCGCACTTGCGGCACAAAGTTAGCGGAACACTTTTCCCGGTTACTTTTTGACACTAAGGGTTTTCATCCAGAAGAAACCGGACCCCCATGCTTCGCCTCCGTGCGCTGAACGAACTATTGCACCAGCGGTGAATCCGCCGCTGTGAGCTGGAGGTTTTCCAGCTCGGCGTCACCAGCCAGCAGCGTCATGTACTGGTAGAGCGCGCGTCCGCGCGACTGCACGGCCAGCAGCCGCGCAATGCGTTCGCGCACCGCCTCGTAAGGGGGCACAGTGCCAGCCCGGCGTTCGAGCACGTCCACCACATGGAAGCCGAACCGACTGTGGACCAAGGTTGGGTGCATTCCCAGGCCGCTGAGGTGCCCTTGAAACAAGGTCTTTGCCAGCTCGGGCGCACAGTCCTCCGGGCCCACCCAGCCGAGGTCGCCGCCTTGGGTGCTGCTCGGGCAATTGGACAGCTCTGCAGCCAGTTTCGCGAAACGCGAGGCCGGAGTGTCTTTGTGACACAGCTCCAGCAGCGCCTTTTCCGCATGCACCGCAAGCGCCTGCACGTTGATGCCAGGCGTGACGGCAAACAGAATATGGCGCAACCGCACCGCCTGACCGACAGTGAACTGGCTCGTGTGCGCTTCGTAGTAGCGCTGGCATTCGCTTTCCTGCGGCTCGGGGCTCGAGACCTCGCGCTCGACCATGGCTTCGAGCACCTGGCGCTCTGCCTCTCCGAGCTCAGGCGGTGTCGGCCCTTCGTGCGGCGGCAGCAAACCCAAGTCAACAGCGCGCTGGCGCAGCAGTTCGGAATAGGCAAGTTCGCGCAGTTCGTCGATGCTCAGGATCTGGTCCGGCGCATGCAGCAAGACGCCGTTGACGGAAGCGACAGCAATCTCCTGCGCCCCCACGGCGGCGCCAGGTGAAGCATCGCCAGGCGCAGCGGAGGCACAACCACAGCTGCCGCTACCGCATCCTGCGCCTGACGCTCTGGGGTCGATGTCAAGGGTGTTCATGAACGTGGTCCTTCAATGGCCATTGCGCGAGCGCGTGGCGGGCTGGCGGGGCTGTACCGGCTGCGGTGCAGGCGACGAACGCGTGTTGATACCTGCGTGAAGGCGCCGGCTGCGCACCACCTGGTAGGGGCGGAACAGGTAGCCAACCGAAGCAAAACCGCTCCAGATGTGGACCAGCCGGCTGAACGGGAACAGCAGGAAGATGGTCATACCGAACACGATGTGGAACAAGAAGGGCCAAGGCAACGTTGCGAACACCGCCGTATCCACCGTGCGCAGCGTGAGGATACGCTGTGCCCAGTCGGCCAGAATCAGCATGACGCTACCGTCCGAGTGCGCCCAGGAGATCGGCAAGGTAATCAGCCCCACCACCAGCTGTACCCATAGGATCAGCAAGATCGCCAGGTCCGTCTTGTGGCTGGTGTAGCGAATGCGCTCGTCAAACATGCGGCGATAAATCAGCATCGACAGGCCGATGAAGCAGATCACACCAAAAGTGCCGCCCGAGTAGATGGCAATCTTCTGCTTGACCGAGGCTTCAAGAAAGTGTGCATAGAAGGCATGGGGCGCCAGCAGCCCGACCAGGTGGCCGAAGAACAGAAACAGGATACCTATGTGGAACAGATTGCTGCCCCAGCGGAGCAGCCCGGTGCGCAACATCTGCGACGAGTCGCTTTTCCAGGTGTACTGGTCACGGTCGAAACGCAGCAGACTGCCGAGCAGGAACACGGTCAGGCAGATGTACGGGTAGACGCCAAAAAGGAAACCATGGAGAGAAGTCATTGCTGTGCTCCTGAGGAAGAAGCCGCCGCACGGGCGGCCCGCGCCGCATTCGGCACGATATGAATGGGTTGTGCCTGATCCGGCCTGGCCTGGCCCTTGGTCGAACAGCCGTCAAAAACGACCGGCTCTTCCCACACGGCGTCAATAGGCTCATCGACCACCACCTCGACCGGTGAGGCCTTCTCGCCCGCCAGCTCCAACAAGGCGCCAAGCACGGCGGCGTAGGGGCTTTCGCGCTTTTGCAAGGCGGCAAAGATGGCGTTGAAAATGTGCGCCATCTCACCCAGAAACTCGCGCGCCTGGCGCGGCTCCAGCGTGGAGGCAAACTCCAGCACCACCGGAACGAAATCAGGCAGCTCGCCTTCGCCCAGGAACAGGCCCGCCTGCTCATAGGTTTTGGTCAGGTCGATCATGGCCGGGCCACGGTCGCGCGAGTCCCCGTGCACATGTTCGAACAGATGCAGCGAAGTGGCGCGCCCGCGGTCGAACAGCTCGACGTAGTCGGCTTCGACTTCAAGGACACTCTTGCGCCCGAGCGTGGCGAAAAGCGCATCGAGCTCGGCCAGGCGCGGCGCCGGGAGGGCGTGCTCCTGGCGCAGCGCGGACTGCAGATCAGGCAGATGCGCACGCAGCTCGGCGTTCGGATAACCCAGTACCAGGGCCAGCACGCGCAGCGTCTTGCTGGCTTGGGGTGCAGTGTGGAAAAGTGCCATGCCTAGACCTCCATCTTGATAGGGATGGTGCGCTTCTTGGTGCCACCAAACAGGCTGACCTCGGTGCTGCCTTCAGAGCAACCATTGCCGAAGGTGAAGCCGCAACCGCCGCGCATGTCAAAGGTGTTCTCGGCGTATTCGCGGTGCGTCGTCGGAATGACGAAGCGGTCTTCGTAGTTGGCAATCGCCATGATGTGGTACATGTCCTCGACCTCGGCCACGGTGAGGCCGGCCTGCGCCAGCACCGCCATGTTTTGCTCGTTGTCGACATGCTTGCTGCGCTGGTAGGCGCGCATTGCCATCATCCGCTGCAGCGCGCGCATGACGGGCGCGGTGTCGCCCGCAGTCAGCAGGTTGGCCAGGTACTGCACCGGTATGCGCATCTGCGAAATGTCGGGCAGCTCGCCGTTGACGCCGATCTTGCCGGCGTTGGCCGCCGAGGTGATGGGCGAGAGCGGCGGCACATACCAGACCATGGGCAGCGTACGGTATTCGGGGTGCAGCGGCAACGCCACCTTCCAGTCCACCGCCATCTTGTAGACCGGGCTCTTGCGAGCGCCTTCCAGCCAGGCCTCGGGGATACCGTCCTTGCGTGCCTGCTCGATCACGGCCGGGTCGTGCGGGTTCAGGAAGATGTCTAGCTGGGCCTGGTACAGGTCCTTTTCGTCGGGCACGCTGGCCGCCTCCTGGATACGGTCGGCGTCATACAGGATGACGCCCAGATACCGGATGCGACCCACGCAGGTCTCGGAGCAAACGGTTGGCTGGCCAGCCTCGATGCGTGGGTAGCAGAACGTGCACTTCTCGGCCTTGCCGCTCTTCCAGTTGTAGTAGATCTTCTTGTAGGGGCAGCCCGAGACGCACATGCGCCAGCCGCGGCACTTGTCCTGGTCGATCAGCACGATGCCGTCTTCC
>JAUCDU010000137.1:0-7140 GCA_034674825.1 Giesbergeria sp. | reverse complement strand
GCGGCTGCGGCTGCGGCTGCGGCTGCGGCTGCGGCTGCGGCTGCGGCTGCGGCGGGCGAGGCCCTGGCTGCGGGCGAGCAGGTGCCGCCAGGGGTGCGGGACCTGGACGTTGATTTCGACCTGACGCACCAGGGCGGCAAGGCCACGCTGCAAATGGAAGGCGGCGCTCTGATACTGCCCCAGGTGTTCGAGGAAGCGTTGCTGCCGCTCGACGCATTGCAGGCCGACATCAACTGGAAAGTGGTGGGCGAGCGCATTTCTGTAGAGGTGCCGCGCGCACGTTTCGCCAATGCCGATGCTGCCGGGGAAGCGCAAGCCAGCTGGCACACCAGTGATCCGCTCAAATCGTCGGCAAAGTCGCGGTTTCCGGGAGTGCTCGACCTGCGCGGGCAACTTCATCGCGCCGACGGCACGCGTGTGCACCGCTATCTGCCGCTGGAGGTACCGGCAGAAGCGCGGCATTACGTGCGTGATGCTGTGCGGGCAGGGCGTGCCAGCAGTGTCACTTTCCGGGTGCGCGGCGATCTGCACGATATGCCGTTCAACCACCCCAGCCAGGGGGAATTTCGCATTGCAGCAAAGGTGAGCGGGGTGACCTATGCCTATGTGCCGCCGCAGCTGCAAGAGCAAGGTGAGCTGCCCTGGCCGGCGCTGGTGAAGCTCTCGGGCGAACTCATTTTTGAGCGCGCGGGCATGCAGGTTAAGGGCGCCGTGGGAGGATTCGACGGGCGTCCGGGCGTTGAGGCGCGCAATGTCGAGGCCAGCATCCCCGACCTCTCGCACAGCGTGGTCAACGTCGCTGCCGATGCGCGCGGTCCCCTGACCCAATTGCTGGGCTTTGTCGCGGCTTCGCCCCTGGCGCAGATGACCGGTGGCGCACTGGCGCAGGCCAGTGGTACGGGCAATGGTCAGTTGCAACTGCGCCTGCATCTGCCGATCAGTGAGCTGCAGGCGTCCAAAGTGCAGGGGGGCCTCCAGTTGGGCGGCAACGATGTGCGCCTCACGCCCGACACACCGCTGCTGGCGCGCGCGCGCGGCACCGTGCAATTCACCGAGAGCGGTTTTTCGCTTGCCGGTGTGCAGGCACAGGCCCTGGGCGGCGAGGTGCGCATAGAGGGCGGCATGGGCGGCAAGGGGGCCGAGCCAGGCAGCGTGCAACTGCGGTTTCAAGGCGCGGCCAGCGCCCAGGGGCTGCAGCAGGCGCGCGAGCTGGGCCTGCTCTCGGCACTGGCCCACCGCGCTTCGGGCAGCGCAGCCTATGCGCTGACGCTCACCGTGCGCCGCGGCATGCCCGAAGTGTTGCTCACCACCAACCTGCAGGGCATGGCTCTGGACCTCCCGGCACCCCTTGCGAAGCCGGCAGACAGCAGCCTGCCGGTGCGCTTTGAAAACCAGCTGACTGCCGCTGCGCTTGCCAGTACCGCCCGCCCGCCAGTGCTGCACGACCGCCTGAGTGTCGAACTGGGCACGCTCGGCGCACTCGCTTACGTGCGCAAGCTCGGCAGCGGCGAGCCTGAAGTGCTGCGTGGCGGCATTGCCGTCGGCGTGCCATTGGCCGAAGTCCGCGACCTTCCCAACAGCGGCGTGCAAGCCAATCTGCGTTTCGATGCGCTGGATCTGGATGCCTGGCAAGCCGCGTTTTCGGTCATGCCGCTGCCATCGGCCTCTGGCCCTGCCGCCGCCGCCGCAACACCTGCAGTGCCGGACGCGCTGCTGCGCTATCTGCCCGACACCTTTGCCTTGCAGGCGCTGAGTCTGCGCACACAGGGCCGCACCTTGCACAACCTTGTTGTGGGTGGGTCGCGCGACGGATCGGTGTGGCGCGCGAATCTGGACGCACAGGAACTCGCCGGCTACGCCGAATACCGCCAAGGCGCACAAGAGCTTCAGGCAGGGGGGCTGTACGCACGCCTTTCGCGGCTCTCGGTACCCGAGAGCGTGGCCACCCAGATTGATGCCTTGCTGGACGAGCAGCCGTCCAGCTTGCCTGCGCTCGACATCGTCGCCGAGGCTTTCGAGCTGCGCGGGCGCAAGCTCGGGCGCCTGGAGATCGATGCGCGCAACCGGGGCGACGGTGCGCAGCGCGAGTGGCGTTTGGCCAAGTTCAACCTCTCCACCCCCGATGCGGTGTTCACCGCCAGCGGCAACTGGACCCAGCTACAGGCTGGTGGTGCCCGATCAGGTGCTACCGGCAGCGGGATGCCGCAGCGGCGCACCGTACTGGGCTTTGCGCTCGACATGCGCGATGCCGGCGAACTTCTGGCGCGTTTCGGCATGCCCGACGTGGTACGCCGCGGCCGCGGCCGCATGGAAGGCCAGATTGCCTGGCTCGGCGCCCCCATCAGCCCCGACTACCGCTCCATGAGCGGCCAGGTGCATCTGGAGGTGGGTGCGGGCCAGTTCCTGAAAGCCGAGCCTGGCATGGCCAAGCTGCTCAGCGTGCTCAGTCTGCAGTCGCTACCGCGCAGGCTGACGCTCGACTTTCGCGACGTTTTCAGCCAGGGGTTTGCCTTTGACTTCGTGCGCGGCGATGTGCGCATTGAGAAGGGCGTGGCAACGACCAACAACCTGCAGATGAAAGGCGTGAACGCCGCGGTGCTGATGGAGGGCAGCGCCGACATTGAGCGCGAAACGCAGGACTTGCACGTGGTGGTGGTGCCGGAAATCAACGCGCTTACGGCGTCGCTGGTGGCCACGGCCATCAACCCGGTGATTGGCCTGGGGAGTTTTCTGGCGCAAGTCTTCCTGCGCGGTCCTTTGATTGCGGCAGCGACGCAGGAGTTCTCGGTGCGCGGCACCTGGAGTGAGCCCGAGGTCACCAAGCTGCCCAGGCGCCGCGCGGGCAGTGCGCCTGCACCGGAGGCCAATGCGGCGGAGAATGTCCCTGCAACCGAGGAGAAGAAGCCTTGAAAGTCGCTGCCCTGCAAATGGTCTCCAGCCCGCACGTGACGGACAACCTCGCCACCGCGCGCGAGCTGCTCGAGCGCGCCGCTGCGGGTGGGGCCGAACTGGCGGTGCTGCCTGAATACTTTTCAGCCATGGGGCTGCACGAGCGCGACAAGCTCGGGCACGCTGAAGCTCCGGGTGATGGGCCGGTGCAGGCGTTCCTGGCGCGCGCCGCGCAAGAGCTTGGCCTGTGGATCGTCGGTGGCACGCTGCCGCTCGAAAGCAGCGATCCGGCGCGCGTGCGCAACAGTTCACTGGTGTATTCACCCCAGGGCGCGTGCGTCGCGCGCTACGACAAGGTGCACCTGTTCCGGCTGGCGCATGGCGACGAGCAATTCGACGAGAGCCGCACCATTGAGCCAGGCGGCGCACCGGTGCAGTTAGCCCTCACTGACCGCAGCGGTCGCGACTGGTGTGTCGGCTTGTCGGTTTGCTACGACCTGCGCTTTCCCGAGTTTTACCGGCTGCACGCGGCCGCAGGCGCCGACCTGCTGGTGGTGCCCGCAGCGTTTACCTGGACCACGGGCAGCGCGCACTGGGAGGTGCTGCTGCGCGCGCGCGCCATTGAGAACCAGGCCTTTGTTATTGCTGCCGCGCAAGGCGGTCGGCACGAGAATGGCCGCCGCACCTGGGGCCAGAGCCTGGTGGCAGACCCGTGGGGCAAGCTGCTCGCTACGCGTGCCGAAGGGGTGGGCGTGGTGCTGGCCGACGTGCACCCTGCGCATCTCACCAAAGTGCGGCAACAACTGCCGGCGCTCTCGCACCGGATTTTTTAACCTCGCGGACGCTCGCCAACGTAGATTTCCACGCGCCGGTTTTGCGCCCTGCCGTCGACCGTGGCGTTGCTGGCGATCGGCTGGCGCGAGCCGTGGCCTTCGATGCGGATGCGCGCTGGATCAACGCCACGCGAAGCCAGGTAGCTGCGCGTGCTGGCAGCCCGATCGATCGACAAGGGGTCGTTGACCGCGTCGCTCCCGGTGCTGTCGGTGTGGCCGACGATGCGCACTTCGGTGTAGGGGTTGTCGCGCAAGCCCTGTGCGAATCGATCCAGCAGCGGCCGGAAGGCGCCGCTGATGTCGCTGCTGTTGGTGTTGAACGAAATGTCGCTTGGAATTTCCAGGCGCAACTGGTTGTCGGCGGTTTGGGACACATTCACACCGGTACCGCGGGTCGCCTGCTCCATATCACGGCGCTGGTTCTCCATGTTGCGCGACCAGAGGTAGGTGCCCAGGGCGCCGACACCTGCGCCCAAGACAGCACCAGTGCCGGCGCTGCCGCCGGTGGCAGAACCGATCACGGCGCCAGCCAGCGCTCCCACGCCGGCGCCGGTGGCGGTGCGGCGCTGCGTGTCGTCCATGTTGGCGCAGCCGGTGACGATAAAAACGGCAGCGGCCGCAGCAAGAATTCGGGGGTGGCGCATGTTGGGCTCCTTGGCGAGAAAATGAAAATCCAGCGCTGCCACGGTAGGCAGCGGCTTGGGTTTCATTCTTTTGGCAAACTGCGCAGCGCCGTGTGGCGCTTGGAGCCGCAGCAGCGTAGGACCAAGTCGACGGGGTCAGCCTGCCGGCGGAGTCGAAGGCGGGGGTGGCGGTGGCGCAGCGGGTCCGGAAGCCTCTGGCGTTTCTGCTGGCTGCGCCGGATCTGGCACTTCGTGCTGCAAATGCGCGGGTTCGCCGCGTGGTCGGCCCGAAAACATGGTCCACCACACGATAAGCACCAAGGCTAGCAATGCGCCCAGCGCCTCAAGCAAAATCAGTCCCATGAATGTCACACTCCTGCGCCGCGCGCTGCTGGCCCTGATTGTAGGAAGCCTGGCGGCCTGTGCCACAAAGCCTACGCCTGAGCCTACACCCAGCCAGCCGCCGACCGTCGATGTTGCGCCACTGCCTGGCGAGCCCGCCGCCTTGCCGGCACCGCTGGTGCAGCCGCGCAGCCATTGGGTGCCGGTGCACTGGGGCGAGCTTCCGGGCTTTGCCGACGACGCACTGCACGAGGCCTGGAATGCCTGGATCAAGAGCTGTGAGCGCCCTGCGCCGCCCTTTGCAGCGCTGTGCAGCGAAGTGCGTCAGCTCAGCATTGCCAGCGCCGAAGAGCAGCGCAGCTGGATGGTGGCGCGTCTGCAACCTTATCGCGTGGAAGCCCTGGGCGGCGGCAGCGACGGCCTGCTCACGGGCTACTTTGAACCGGAATATGAGGCCGCGCGCGTGCCCGGCAACGGGTTCACGGTGCCGCTGTACGCACCGCCTGCCGATTTGGCGCGCCGCCGCCCCTGGTACACGCGGCAGGAAATCGACACCCTGCCACAGGCACAAGCGGCGCTCGCCGGTCGTGCCATCGCTTGGCTGCGCGACCCGGTGGACGCCATGGTGCTGCACATCCAGGGCTCGGGCCGGCTCAACCTGACCGAGCCCGATGGGTCGCGCCGCCTTGTACGTGTGGCCTATGCCGGCACCAACGACCAGCCCTACCGCAGCATTGGCCGCTGGCTGCTCGACCAGCGCCTGGTGCGCGATGCGACCTGGCCCGGCATCCGCAACTGGATGGCACAAAACCCGGCGCGCGTCAGCGAACTGCTGTGGACGAACCCGCGCTATGTGTTCTTCCGCGAAGAACCGATGGACGCTTTCGACGCCGCTTTTGGCCCGCGCGGAGCGCAAGGGGTGCCGCTGACGCCAGGGCGATCGATTGCCGTAGACAAATCCAGCATTCCCTACGGCACACCGGTGTGGTTGGCCTCCCCCGGCCCACTGCTGCCGCTGCAACGCCTGGTGCTGGCGCAGGACACGGGCAGCGCCATTGTCGGCGCCGTGCGCGCCGATTACTTTCTTGGCTGGGGCGCACAGGCGGGCGAGACCGCCGGACGCCTCAAGCAGCCACTGCGCCTGTGGGTGTTGTGGCCACGGCAGGAAAAATAACAGTAAAAATGGCTCCTAGCGCTTATTCCATATATATCTACAGCTATTGAAAATATAGCGACTAGACGCCTTCGCTCAGGTGGGCAAGCGGCAGCGCACCGCCCGCCTTGACCTCGCCCAGCGAAAAGCTGGTGTGCATGTCCTTCACATTCGGCAGGTTCAGCAGCACCTCGCGCGCAAACTGCGAAAAGCTGTCGAGATCCCGCGCCACCACCTGCAGCTCGAAGGTGCCGGTGCCGCTGATGTAGTGGCAGGCCACAACCTGCGGAATCTGGCGGATGGCCTCTTCCATGGCGAGCGTGACGCCGCCGGTGTTGCGGTCGGCATCGAGGCGCACAAAAGCCAGCACGCCCAGGCCAATCTTGCGACGGTCGAGTTCTGCGCGGTAGCCGAGGATGAAGCCCGATTGCTCCAGCGCCCGCACCCGCCGCCAGCACGGTGCAGCCGACAGGCCCACGCGCTGCGCCAGTTCGGCATTGGTCAGACGCGCGTCGCGCTGCAGCTCGCCCAGAATGGCCAGATCGAATTTGTCCAATGTTTCCAATTTATGTCACTCCGGAGAAAGATTCTTGCGCAGAGTAGCGTATTTAGCGCAAATAACGCAAACACTTATCCCAAGCAGGAATCTACACTTGTGGCCACAATGGCTGCGTGGCCCTACCGGGCTGCAGCAAGCCGAGAGACGCCCGCGCCACAAGCAGCGAGCCCACGACAAAACACTGGAGACAAGCCATGAACGCGCCCCTGCCCGAGCACATCCGCAAAGCCCTCGAAACTGTCGCGCTCGACGACAGTCCGCTTGGCGGACTGCAACACAATGACACCGCGAGCGGCGCAGCCGGGCGCAGTGGATTTGGCGCCGAGCGCGCCTGCAAAGGAGCTGCGCGATGAATGCCCCACTGCCTGAATCCATTCGCAGAGCACTCGAAACTGTTTCGCTCGACGACAAATACACCCTGGGCCACGGCCGCGCCATGATGAGCGGCGTGCAGGCCCTGGTGCGCCTGCCCATGCTGCAGCGCCAGCGTGACGCCGCCAACGGCCTGAACACGGGCGGCTTTATCAGCGGCTACCGGGGCAGTCCGCTGGGCACCTACGACCAGGCGCTGTGGCAGGCCAAGAAGCATCTGGCCGAAAACCACATCGTCTTCCAGCCCGGCGTGAACGAGGAACTCGGCGCCACGGCGGTCTGGGGCACGCAGCAACTCGACCTGTACCCGCAGAGCAAGAAGTACGACGGCGTCTTCGGCATCTGGTACGGCAAGGGCCCGGGCGTGGA
>JAUCDU010000136.1:0-7161 GCA_034674825.1 Giesbergeria sp. | reverse complement strand
TCGCTGAACGCTTGCTCACCGTCAGCGGCAGCGCCGCGCAGATAGAGCGGCGCCGGCAGCACGGCGTCCAGCCACGCCACCATCGAGCCGCGAAAGCTGGTGACCATCACCGTCAGCGCCACGGCCAGTGCCAGGCTGGCCACCACACCGCCCACGGCCACTGCCGCCAGGTTTGGGGTGCGGCGCGCGCGCTCCAGCGCCAGCATCACCAGTGGCTGGCGCCGCGACCCGGCGCCCAGAGCCTTCAGCAGCAGCGCCGCACCGCTGGGCAGCAAGGCAATGCCGCCCAGCAGCAGCGCACCGACCGACAGGTAGGCGGCCAGTGGCAGACCGGCCACTGCAGGGGCGCAAGCCAGCAGCGCGCCGAGCCCCAGCAGCCCAACACCCAGGCGGGCAGACGGGGGCTGCGCGCCAGCGCTGTGCAATCCCTTGAGCGTTTGCGCGGGCGGCAGCGCCTGCGCAGTGCGTGCGGGCCACCAGCCGCCCAGCAGCGCGGCCAGCACGCCGAGCGCACCGTACCCGGCCGCCGCCAGCGCGCTCCACTGCAATGCAGGCTCTGCGCCGCTGAAGTAGCCGCCGCCCAGGTCGCCGCCGAGCAGTCGCAACGCCCCAGCAGCCAGCGCTGTGCCCAGCACCACCCCCGCCGCGCTGCCCAGCACGCCCAGCGTGGCCGATTCCAGCAGTACCAGCCGCAGGCGTTGTTGCGGTGTGGCGCCGAGCACGGCCAGCAGTGCAAATGCGCTCGAGCGCTGCGCCACGCTAAGCGAGAGCACAGAGAACACCAGGAACGCGCCGGTAAACAGCGCTACCAGGGCCAGCACGCTCAGGTTGACGCGGTAGGCGCGCGAGAGCGCGTCCATGCGCTGCCCAGCAGCTTGCGCGTCGGCCCACACGAGGCCGCTCGGCCAGTCGGCGCGCAGTGCCATGCGCTCGGTGAAGTTGCTGCGCACCACGCCCTGGCGTAGCTGGAGGTCGATGCGGCTCAAGCTCCCGGCCAGGCCAAACAAGTCTTGTGCGGCGCCAATATCCATCACCGCCAGCGGCGCGCTTCCCGCGGCGACAGTGCCGGCGACGCGCACGCTGAACTGTTCCAGCCCGCGCCGCAGGGTGATGGTAGGCGCCTCCTGCGGCGCCTCTGGCAAGGCCAGCGTGCGCCGCGCCTGCGCATTGAGGTACACCGTGGCCGGCGCAAACAGTGTCAGGCGGCCGCTTGGCAGACTGGTCCAGGGGCGCGGCATCAGCTCGGGCGCTGTGGCAGGCAGCAAGAGCGCATCCACGCCCAGCACGCGGATGGCGGTCGCCGCCTGCGCAGCGTCCGGGCCGCTGGCCTGCAGCTGCAGCTCCAGCACCGGGCTGGCACGCGCGACTTCCGGCTCCCGCGCCAGCAAGGGGTACAGGCGTTCGTCAAGGTGCCCTTGTGCGCTGCGCAACTGCAGATCGGGCGTGCCGTTGATGCTGCGCGTGGCTTGCGCGAACTCCTCCAGGGCGGACGCGTTGATGGTGTGCACCGCAAAGGCCAGCGCCACTCCCAGCATGACGGCGCACACGGCGGCCGCGCTCTGCCAGGGATGGCGGGCAAGGGCTTGCAGGGACCAGACGCGAAAGAGGCGGAGCACGCAGCCATTGTGCAAGCGTTGGCGCCGAACTTTTCGGTGCGTGGATGGGCCGGCCGGTGCAGCGCTGAACCGCAAATCCACAGCGCTTGAATCAAGTCGCCCTTGCCTTATATGCAGTGGAGAGACCGGCGCGGGGCCGGTTTCCCTTGAACCCAACTTTTTGGAAAGGAGCTATTGCCATGAACGCATTGATTGGCCGCGGTGGCCTGTTTGACGAGTTTTTCAAGGATGTGAACCCCGGCTTCTACGTGCGGCCGCTGCACGGCGACCCGCTGCCAAATCCCGGTCAAATGAAGGTCGACGTCAAGGAAAACGACGGGGGCTTTCTGGTGTCTGCCGAGGTTCCCGGCGTGCCCAAGGACGAAATACAGGTGTCGGTGGACGGCAACGTCGTCACCCTGCGGGCTGAGGTGCGCCAGCGGGATGAGCAGACCGATGGCGAGAAGGTACTGCGCTCCGAGCGCTACTTCGGCTCGGTCTCGCGCAGCTTCCAATTGCCGGCCGACATTGACGCCGACCAGTGCCAGGCGAAGTACGACCACGGCGTGCTGACGCTGAACCTGCCCAAGAAGCAGGGCGGGCGCGGCCAACGCCTCGTCATCGAGTAAGCGCTCTTAGCCGCGCATGCCGCGCGCCGTCAGGTGCAGCACCCGGTCGGCGCGCGCCGCTGCGGCGTCCGAGTGCGTCGCCAGCACCAGCGAAGCGCCGTGCTTGCGCGTCTGCGCCACCAGCAGTTCGAGCACGCGCGCTGCCGTTGCGGGGTCGAGGTTGCCGGTGGGTTCGTCGGCCAGCAGCAGGGCGGGGCGGTGCACCAGCGCCCGCGCCAGGGCCACGCGCTGCAGCTGGCCGCCGCTGAGCTGCTGCGGCAAGCGTGCGCCGAGGCCCTCCAAACCTACGGCGCCCAGCATGTCAGCGACCCGGGCCCAAGGGTCGGAGTGGCCCAGCAGCATCAGTGGCAAGGCCACGTTCTGCGCCACGTCCAGGTGCGGCAGCACGTGAAACGCCTGAAACACAAAGCCGACGTTCGCCCGGCGCCACAGCGCGCGCTGCGTAGCGTCGAGTGCGGCCAGGTCGATTGCGCCGTGGTGGATGCTGCCGGCATTCCAGTCGTCCAGGCCCGCCAGGCAGTTGAGCAGCGTGGACTTGCCAACGCCCGAGTCGCCCATGATGGCGACAAACTCACCAGGCGCCACCGTGAAATCGACCTGCTCGAACACCACGCTTGCGCCATAGCGCTTGGCGAGACCCGCCACGCGCACCCCCACGCTCATGGCGCGTGCTGCGCAAGCCGCGCAAGTACCGCAGCCTCAAGCGCCGCCTGCATGCCTGCCTGGTCGCAGGCGATGCGCTGGCGCTCTGGCATGCTGCGCAGCCAGGTGATCTGGCGTTTGGCCAGCTGCCGTGTGGCGGCGACGCCGCGCTCGCGCAGGCCGGCAAGGTCCAGCGCGCCGCCGCTGGCGGCCTGGTCGTCCAGTGCCTGCCAGGTCTGGCGGTAGCCAACGCAGCGCATGGCAGGCAGCTCGGCATGCAGGCGCGGATCGGCCCGCAGGCGCTGCACTTCGTCGAGAAAGCCTTGGCCCAGCATGGCGTCAAAGCGCGCCGCGATGCGGCTGTGCAACCAGGCGCGGTCCTCTGGTTCAAGGCTAAAAAGGCCTCCAGCGCTTATTCCATCTGCGCTGGAAGCTCTCTTTTCAGGAGCATGAAAAGCAGAGAGAGGTCGGCCGGACAGTTCCCACACCTCCAGCGCACGCTGGATGCGCTGGCTGTCGGCGGGTGCCAGGCGCGCGGCCGTGGTCGGGTCCACCTGCGCCAGCTCGGCATGCAGCGCCGGCCAGCCCAGTTCCAGCGCGCGCACTTCGATGCGCTGGCGCACCGCTGGATCGGCGGCGGGCATGGCGTCCAGGCCGTCGGTCAGCGCCTTGAAGTACAGCATGGTGCCGCCCACCAGCAAGGGCAGCGCACCGCGGGCGCGGATTTCGGCGATCAAGCGGGTAGCGTCAGCTACAAATGCTGCGGCGCTGTAGGGCTCCCAGGGCTCACGGATGTCGATCAGGTGGTGCGGCACGGCGGCGCGCTCGGCCGCATTGGGTTTGGCGGTGCCGATGTCCATGGTGCGGTAGACCAGCGCCGAATCGACGCTGATGATTTCGACCGCCACGCGGCCCGCCAGGCGCTCGGCCAGCCGCAAAGCAGCGCCGGTTTTGCCCGAGGCGGTCGGCCCGGCAAGCGCCAGGCAGGGCAGGGGCCTAACGGTGCTCAAGCGGTTCGCCATATTTTTGGACCAGCGTCCACGCAACCAGCGCCAACAGTACGGCCCAGAAGGCCACGCCGTGCACCAGCGGCCAAATGGTTCCATCCAGGTGCGTGCCGACCCAGCCGCCAACGGCAAAGGCGGCCAGCATCATCATCAGCCCATTGAGCGCCGAGGCTGCGCCCGCCGCGTGCGGAAACGGCCCCACACAGCCCACCTGCCCACATGGCTGGTGCATGCCGTGCGCCACCATGAAGAAGTAAAACGGCAGCAGCAGGGCAACCGGGTGCCGCACGCCGGCCCAGGCCAGCAGCAGCATGGTGAGCGCGCCGCCCAGGCTCAGCGCCCCCGCCACCGCCACCGTCCGGCGCAGGCCATAGCGCGTGAGTACGGCGCGGCAGGCGAAGGTGCCGCCGAAATACGACAAGGCGCCAAAAAACAGCACAAAGCTGTACTGCGTGCGCGTGAGCCCCAAAACCTCGATGAAAACAAACGAGGACGACGCCAGAAAAGTAAACAAACCGCCGTACGAGGCCGTGGTGAGCAGGGAGAACGCCCAGAACGTCGGGTTGCGCAGCACTTCGAGCCAGGTACGCACCAAAGTGGCCGGCTGCAGCGCCTGCGGGTTGCGGCGTGCCAGGGTTTCGGGCATGCGCAAGGCCACGAGGGCCAGCGTTGCCATGGAAAACACCGTCAAGGCCAGCAGCGCCGCGCGCCAGCCGAACCAGCTTGAGAGCAGTGCGCCCAGGGGTGGGCTCAGGCAGGCGACCAGCCCCAGGCCCGTCAGCGCACGCGACATGGCCCGTGCGCCCGCAAGCGGCGCGTACAGGTCGCGCACGATGGCGCGGGCCCCCACCACCACCGCGCCCATGGCCGCGCCCTGGAGCGTGCGCCACACCACCAGCAAGTCCATCGTCGGCGCCAGCGCACTGCCTATGGACGCCAGCGTGTACAGGCTGAGCCCCACCAGCAAGGTGGGCCGGCGGCCAAACCGGTCGGACAGCGGCCCCCATACAAGCTGCGACAAGCCGAACGCCAGCAGCAAGGCGCTCAGGGTGAGCTGGGCCTGGGCCACCGGCGCGCCGAGGCTGTGTGTCAGCGCCGGCAGTGCGGGCAGATACAAATCGGTGGTCACCGGCTGGATGCTCAGCAGCAGAGCCAACACCACCACGGCCAGAGCTGGCGGAACAGGCGTGAGCGCAGGGGGCGCTGCGCCGGCAGCGGAGAGTGAAGAGACCATGGGTTTTGAGCGTACCAGAGCGCGTCGGCAGCAGTGCGCCTTCAGGCCGCTGACAGTTCGCCAGGCCCCGGCCAGGGCTTCGGCTTTCATATTGTCAATATATGACAATAGATAATCGACACTCAATTGATTATAGACAGCGGTGAGCTGTCGTGTTAGAATGATTGTGCCGCATTCGTTGCGGCATTAATTTTTAATACCAAAAGATCGATAATCCAATCGATCTTCTTGTTTGTGAATTCTATTGATTAATAATATAAGAAGGTGATTCAGAAGATGCAGGAAGTTCTAGCTATGACCTTTGCGGGAAATGACATGATGGCGTGGCTGCGGGCTGGTGCGTGGGTGGTCGGCGCCGTACTCCTCATGAAAATACTGTTGCCTCTGGTCATACGCAGAATTTCCAAATGGGCCGCAGGTACCACAACCCGCTGGGACGATGCCTTGGTGCAGGCCTTGCGGGCCATTCGGTGGTTCCTCATTGCGCTTGTGGCCTTGCATCCGGCCAGCAATGAGCTTGATCTGAGCGCCGTCGCTCAGCGCTGGATGTCCGGTGTTGCAACCGTCGCGTTCTTCCTTCAGTTGGCCTTGTGTGCCAGCGCCTTCATCAGCGGCTGGATCGTCAACGTGCGCGAAGATTCACTGGAAAAAGACCCGTCCACCACCAGTGCGCTTTCCATCCTGAGTTTCATTGCGCGTACGGCTGCGTGGGCGGTTTTCCTGCTGCTCATGTTTGACAATCTTGGTTTTGATGTCAATGCACTGGTAGCCGGACTCGGTATTGGCGGTATTGCCATCGGGCTGGCATTGCAGAACATTTTGGGTGATCTTTTTGCAAGCCTGAGTATTGTGCTAGACAAGCCCTTTCAAGTGGGCGATTTTGTCGTCATCGACGATTTCAGCGGCAGCGTGGAGAATATCGGGCTGAAAACCACCCGGCTGCGCAGTCTGAGTGGCGAAGTTCTGGTGTTTTCCAATGGCGATTTGACCAAATCCCGGCTACGCAATTACAAGCTCATGAAAGAGCGGCGTATTGTGTTCGCCTTTGGTCTCACCTTCGATACCAAGCCCGAGCAGATCGAGCCGGTGATTGCCGCCGTCAAAAAGGCGGTTGAGGCCCAGGAGCAGGCGCGCTTTGACCGCGCCCATTTCACCGGCTTCGGGGCTTCCAGCCTGGATTTCGAAGTCGTGTACTGGATGCGCGTCCCCGACTACGCCGCCTACCGCGATGTGCAGCAGGCCATCAACCTGGACATGATGCGCGCCTTCGCTTCCATAGGCGTCGATTTCGCGTTTCCTACCCGCACGCTGGTGTTTGGCAAGCAGAACCCTGTCGCGGTCTCGCTTGCTGGCGCAACCGACGCGCCAGCCTCCTCACCTGCGCCATCCGGCGCTGCGCCCGTCGCCTCCGGCGCCTAGCGGCGCTTACGTCGCACCGCCCTGCGGGCCCTCGCCCGCGCCTCGCTCACCGCAGCCCTTTGCTGCTGCGGCTTCTTCCCACGATTCGGTAGCCCACCCGCCTGGCAGTTTTGCTCTGCCAGACGCACCGCGCCGAAGACTGCATTCCCCGAAAGGAGCGCCCATGCGCCAAACCATTCTTGCCACCGACCTGGACGGCACCTTCCTGGGCGGCAACGCCGCCGAGCGTGCCGCCCTCTACGACTGGATCGGCCAGCGGCGCGATGAGGTGGTGCTGATCTACGTCACCGGCCGCAGCCTGACCACGATGCGCGATGTGCTCGAAGAACTGCCGCTGCAGCCGGACCACATCATTTCCGACGTCGGCACGGCCGTGCACTTTGGGGCAGAGCGCGCGCCGTTGCCGGCGCTGGAGCACTGGCTCGATGCCGGCTGGCCCTCGCACACGCCGGCCACCGTGCGCAGCATTCTGGCGCGGCATCCGCATCTGCAAGAGCAGCCGGTGGTGGAAGGCCGGCGAGTGTCCTGCTTCTATTCGGACGAGGCGCTCGCGGGCGCAGCACGCACCGAGCTGGAAGCAGCCGGCTACGACGTGCTGCTGTCGGCCGAGCGCTATTTCGACGTGCTGCCGCGCG
>JAUCDU010000135.1:0-7180 GCA_034674825.1 Giesbergeria sp. | reverse complement strand
CCTTCGACCCCTTGCACCCCATGCAAGTGCGCTACCAGGCTGCGCCACACGCCGTGAAGCCTTGAATTATAGGTCCAATTCACGCAGTCGCCGAAAGAAGCACCCGGATCTCAAACAATTCGCGGCGCACCGATTCAAGATCAGCCGGAAGGGCCAAAAGCCCCCCGCCGCTCGCGGCTCCCTGCCCTGCGAGCTCGATCGCTGGCGGTGCCCGCAACCGCTCACTGGCCAGGGACAGCGATTGCGCTCCATCCTGCATCTGGTTGCGCGCACCGCTGATGGTGAACCCCTGGTCGTAGAGCAAATCCCGGATGCGGCGGATCATCAGCACCTCATGGTGCTGGTAATAACGCCGGTTGCCACGGCGTTTCATCGGGCGCAGCTGTGTGAATTCTTGCTCCCAATAGCGCAGCACGTGCGGCTTGACAGCGCACAAATCCGCCACTTCTCCAATGGTGAAATAGCGTTTGGCTGGTATGGACGGAAGCGCAGGACCCATGGCAATGAGCGCGTCACCGCGCGCAAGAGGAGAGAAACCCGCAAGCCTACAGCAGACGCTGCGCTTGCGCCATGCCTTGTACCAGGACCACAACGGCACGTGGCTGGCACCCGCTCAGATCACTCGGGGCCAGAGTGCCCTTGAATCTGCTCTTTGAGCTTGCTGCTGGCGTGGAACGTGACGACCCGGCGCTCACCAATGGGAATGGCTTCGCCGGTTCGTGGATTGCGCCCAGGACGCGGCGCCTTGGTGCGAATCTGGAAGTTGCCAAAGCCAGAGAGCTTCACGTCTTCACCCTCCACCAGGCTGCGCGCAATCAGGTCGAAAAACGCGTCCACCATGTCTTTGGACTCGCGCTTGTTCAAGCCAATCTGGTCGCAGAGCAGGTCGGCCAGCTGCGCCTTGGTCAGCGCAGGGGTCTCCAGACTCTCGACCGAAATCTCGACGCGGTGCATGCTGCGCTCCTAGACTCGAAGGCGAGCGCCGTGGCGCGCACCCAGTTGCTCGACGACCGCTTGCACCGCCGCATCAATCTGCGTCTCGGTCAAGGGCGCGTCGCCGCCCAGCAGCAGCCGAATGGCCATGCTCTTCTCGCCTGCAGCGAGCGAACTGGACGCCGCCGGTTCCGTGCTTTTACCGGCTTTTGGCCGATACACGTCAAACAGGATGGCCTCTCGGAGCAAGCCTGCATCGACGGCGCTGACAATCGTATCCTTCAGTTGCGCGTAGGCGACGCCTTCGGCCACGACCACGGCAATATCGCGTTCCACCACCTGATGCCGGGCCACAGGCCGATATTTCGGCACTGGATGCTCGAGCACCGCAGCAAGCTCCAGCTCGAACATCACCGGCGCTTGAGCCAGGCCCCACGCCTGACGCCACTTGGGGTGCAGTTCGCCCACATATCCCACGGCGTGGCCGTCGATCAGCACCTTGGCACAGCGGCCAGGGTGCATGGCGGGATGCTCAGCCTGCTCGAAAACTGGCAGTCGCGGTGCAAGCATTGCCTCGACATCGCCCTTGACGTCGAAAAAATCGGTGTTCCGCGGTGTTGTGCCCCACTGCACCCTGTCTGCCGGGCCAAAGGCAAGCCCTGCGACGCGCGGGGGCTGGTGGTAGCCTGCCACGGTGGTGTCGGAATCGGTCACCGATGCATCGCGCAAAAACACGCGGCCGAATTCAAACACGCGCACGCGGTCTGCCCGCCGATCTGCGTTGTACTTCAGAACCTGTAGCAAAGAACCCAATAGGGACGTGCGCATGACGCCCATTTGCGATGAAATTGGATTCGCCAAACGAATCGCCTCCGAGGCAGGCGCGAAATCGCGCTCCCAGCTCTCATCGACAAAACTGAAATTGATGGTTTCCTGATAGCCCAGTGCCGCGAGCTGGCGCCGCAAGGCGAAGGGATTGCGTCTGCGTTCTTCGCGCAGCGTCGGCGTGACGGGTGCCAGCGGCGGCGTGTTGGGCAGTTGGTCGTAGCCAACCATGCGCGCCACCTCTTCAATCAAATCCTCTTCCAGCACCAGATCAAAGCGATACAGCGGCGGCAGCACCGTGAGCACATCGCCCGATTGCGACACCTCCAGGCCCAGCCGAGTCAAAGCTGCGGTGCATTGCGTGGCTGACAGCGGCATGCCAATCACTTTGGCCGCGCGCGACACGCGCAAGCTGACGGGGGCGCGCACAGGCATGCGAACCTGCTGGTCATCGATCGGACCACAAGCCGTCTCGGGCGTGCCGCAAATCTCGAGCACCAGCTGCGTGATGCGTTCGATGTGCAGAGCGGTGTGCTCCGGGTCCACGCCCCGCTCGAAACGATGCCCGGCTTCGGTGGCAAACCGAAACTGCCGCGAGCGGCCGGCCACCGCCGCAGGCCACCAGAATGCCGCCTCGATGTAAATGTCCTGTGTGGCGTCCGACACCGCCGTCGCCTCGCCGCCCATGATGCCGGCCAGCGATTCAACCTGGACGGCATCCGCAATCACGCCAACGCGCTCGTCCAGATCGACCGTGCTGCCGTTGAGCAAGGCAAGCTGCTCGCCGGCACGTGCCCAGCGCACGTCCAAACCGCCATGGATCTTGCGCAAATCAAAGATGTGCGAGGGCCTGCCGAGCTCAAACATCACGTAGTTGGAGATATCTACCAGCGGCGAGACGCTGCGCTGCCCACAGCGCGCCAGGCGCTCCACCATCCAGCCAGGCGTGCTGGCAGCCGGATTCACCTGCCGCACGATGCGACCGGAGAAGCGCCCGCAGAGGTCGGGCGCACTGATTTTCACTGGCAGCGTGTCGACAATATTTACCGGAACCGGCGCAATGCCTGGCTGCTTGAGTGGCGCGCCTGTCAAAGCTGCCAACTCGCGCGCCACGCCGAAGACACTCAGGCAATGCGCCAGATTCGGCGTGAGCTTGAGCGTGAAAAGCGTGTCATCGAGGGCGAGCACTTCGCGCACGTCGGCGCCCAGCGGCGCGTCTGCAGCAAGCTCAAGCAGACCGCCATGGTCGTCGGAAAGCTTTAGTTCCTTGGCCGAGCACAACATGCCGTGGCTTTCCACGCCGCGCAGCTTGCCCACCCGGATCAGAAAGGGCTTGCCATCCTCGCCAGGTGGAAGCTCCGCGCCCACGCGTGCACAGGGCACTTTGATGCCCACGCGCGCATTGGGTGCGCCGCAGACAATGCTGAGCACTTCCTGCCCGACATCGACCTGGCAGATACGCAGACGGTCTGCATCAGGATGTTGGATGGCTTCGCGAATTTCTCCCACCACGATGCCGCTGAAGGGCGGCGCGACGGGCCGCAATTCTTCGACCTCCAGGCCAGCCATGGTCAGGGTGTCCGCAAGCGCTTGCGTGCTCAAAGGCGGGTTGCAAAACTCGCGCAGCCACGATTCAGGAAATTGCATAGGAAACCACTTCGTTCGTCAAAATCGCGCTGCTGCGCGCATCAAGAAACCACCTACGACAGACATGCCGCTCATTGAAACTGCGACAGGAAACGCATGTCGCCGTCAAAGAACATGCGCAGGTCGTTTACGCCGTAGCGCAACATGGTCAATCGATCAAAGCCCATACCGAACGCAAACCCGATAAAGCGCTCAGGGTCGAGCCCCATGTTGCGCACCACGTTCGGGTGCACCTGGCCGGACCCAGCCACTTCCAGCCAGCGCCCTGCCAGCGGTCCACTTGGGAACTGAATGTCGATTTCTGCGCTGGGCTCGGTAAACGGGAAGAAACTGGGACGAAAGCGCAGCACCAAATCTTCGGTCTCAAAGAACGTGCGGCAAAACGCCGTGAACACGTACTTCAAGTCCTTGAAGCTCACGTTCTCGCCCACCCACAAGCCTTCGCACTGGTGGAACATGGGCGAGTGCGTGGCGTCGCTGTCGACGCGGTAGGTTCGGCCCGGCGCGATAACGCGAATTTCCGGCATGGGCTGACCCGCATCTATCGCGCAGCGGTAGCGCTTGACGTGCGCTATCGCGTGGCGAATCTGCATCGGGCTCGTATGCGTGCGCAGCAGGTGCGGAGCCTGCTCTGGGCCACCTTCAACATAGAAGGTGTCGTGCATGGAACGCGCCGGATGGTCTTGCGGCGTGTTGAGTGCGGTGAAATTGAACCAGTCGGTTTCGATTTCCGGCCCGTCCGCCACTTCGAAGCCCATAGAGCCGAAAATATTCTCGACCCGCTCCAAGGTAAGCGACACGGGATGCAGCCCGCCTTGTCCACGCTGACGACCAGGGAGGCTCACATCCAGCGCTTCGGCCTGCAATTGCGCTTGCAGCTCCGCATCGGCCAGCGCCTGGCGACGGGCGCTCAAAGCCGCTTCGATGGCCTGCTTGGTGAGGTTGATGGCGGCGCCACGCGACTTTTTTTCGTCGGGCGAGAGCTGTGCCATGCCCTTCATCAGTTCCGTCATGCGTCCTGACTTGCCCAGGAACAGCGCCTTGGCGTTCTCCAGGTCGGCAGGTGTGCCACTGGCAGCGAACGCCTGCTGCGCAGCGTCAACCAAGGAATCCAGATCGTTCATAAATGCTCTTGAAAAAGAAACAAGGGCTAGTGCCCTTTCAAGCCCTAGCCCTTGTCATGATTGCGGTACAAGCTATCAATAAAATAGCGAGTCGCTACGTTCAAGCAGCCAGTTTGGCCTTGACCTGCTCCACAATGCTGCCAAAGGCGGCCTTGTCGTGCACGGCCAGATCGGCCAACATTTTGCGATCGATTTCAATCGATGCCTTTTTCAGGCCGTTGGCGAACTGGCTGTAGGTCAGACCCAGTTCACGGGCACCGGCGTTGATACGGGCAATCCAGAGGCGGCGGAACACACGCTTTCTGTTGCGACGGTCGCGGTAGGCATATTGCCCAGCCTTCATCACCGCCTGCTTGGCGATGCGGAAAACATTTTTGCGGCGACCGCGATAACCCTTGGCAAGGGAGAGAATTTTCTTGTGACGGGCGTGAGCCGTTACACCACGTTTGACGCGAGGCATGTGAGTACTCCTTGTTCGTCCGTTGATTAAAGGCCAGCAAACGGCAACATCTGTGCAATGGAACCCATATTGGTCTCATGAACAGTTGTAATACCGCGCAGATTGCGCTTATTCTTGGTGGTCTTCTTGGTCAGAATGTGACGTTTGAAGGCATGGCCACGTTTAACGGTACCACCCGGGCGAACGCGAAAGCGCTTCTTTGCGCTGCTCTTGGTCTTCATTTTGGGCATGAAATGCTCCTTTTATTGTGCTCGTGAGGCGTTTGCAAAACAGCTTGCAAGCTTGTTGGCCCCGAGACACTTCTTCGCCGGCCTTTCATCCGGCGGAGGGCGCCGCAAGCAACGCCCTCTCTCTCCCGCTCACCCAGGCTGCGCCTGTGTGAGCAAAATCTATGCACTTTCAGCTTGCGTTCGCGTCAGCCCCTGCCGCCGCTTCGGCCGACCGCGTAGCTGCGGACTTCTTGCGTGCCGGCGCGATCATCATGATCATTTGCCGACCCTCAAGCCTGGGAAACTGCTCCACCAAGATGGTGTCGCCCAAATCGTCTCGCAAGCGGTTGAGCAGCGCCAGGCCAAGGTCCTGGTGCGTGATTTCCCGGCCGCGAAAACGCAGCGTGATCTTGCACTTGTCGCCTTCAGCAAGAAAGCGGCGAATATTGCGAAGCTTGATGTTGTAGTCGCCGTCGTCGGTGCCAGGGCGGAACTTCACTTCCTTGATTTCAATGACCGTCTGCTTGGCCTTGGCCTCAGCCGCCCGCTTTTGCTCAATGTATTTGAACTTGCCGTAGTCCATCAGGCGGCAGACGGGCGGATTGGCGGTCGCGGCGATCTCTACCAGATCGACGTCAAGCTCGCCCGCCATGCGCAGCGCTTCCATCAGGCTGACAACGCCAAGCGGCTCGTTCTCAGGACCGGACAAACGGACTTCAGGGGCCATGATTTCACGGTTAAGACGGTGCTTGCGTTCTTCACGGTGGCGACGATCACGAAATTCAGTAGCTATGGTTCTCACCTCTGAAGTAGGGTTTCCAACTCTCAAGACCAACCTGCTGGGGCCGCATTCTGTAATGTGGCCCGACCCAGGCAGGGATCATGATTTGTCGGCAATAGCGCGTGTGACGAGTTGAATGAATGCATCAACCGGCATCACCCCGAGGTCTTTGTTGCCCCGGGCGCGCACCGCAACCGCGCCGGCTGCACGCTCTTTCTCGCCAGCGACAAGAATAAAGGGCAGCTTTTGCAAGGAATGCTCACGTATTTTATACGTAATCTTCTCATTCCTCAGGTCCAGGGCAACCCTGAGCGGCTGATGCGGCACTGCTTGCTCCAGTTTTTCGGCAATTTCACGACAGTAATCGCTCTGCGCATCGGTAATGTTGAGCACGCCGACTTGCACCGGCGCCAACCATGCGGGCAACGCGCCGGCATGTTGCTCGATCAGGATGCCGATAAAGCGCTCCAGACTGCCGACGATGGCGCGGTGCAGCATCACGGGCCGATGTCGGTTGCCGTCTTCACCCACATACTCTGCATCCAGACGCTCGGGCATGGAAAAGTCGACCTGAATCGTGCCGCATTGCCACTGTCGTCCAATGGCATCCTTGAGCGTGTATTCAATCTTCGGGCCGTAGAAAGCGCCTTCACCGGGCGAAATTTCGTATGCGCACCCGGAAGCCTCCAGGCTGTTGATCAGCGCAGCTTCTGCCTTGTCCCAGCTTTCGTCCGAGCCGATGCGTGCGTCGGGGCGGGTCGCCACCTTGTAGATGATGTCGGAAAAGCCGAAATCACGGTACACGTCCTGCAGCAAACGGGTGAACGTCTGCACTTCCGTTTGAATCTGATCCTCGGTGCAGAAGATATGCCCGTCGTCTTGCGTAAACGCGCGCACACGCATGATGCCGTGCAGTCCGCCCGTTGGCTCGTTGCGGTGGCATTGCCCAAACTCTCCATAGCGCAGCGGCAGGTCCCGGTAGCTCTTGATCCCCTGCTTGAAGATCAGGATATGCCCAGGGCAGTTCATCGGTTTGAGCGCGTAATCGCGCTTTTCCGATTCGGTGGTGAACATGTTCTCGCGGTACTTGTCCCAGTGCCCGGTTTTTTCCCAGATCGCCTTGTCCAGAATCTGCGGACCTTTGACTTCTTGGTAGCCGTTGTCGCGGTACACGCGGCGCATGTACTGCTCCACCTCCTGC
>JAUCDU010000134.1:0-7321 GCA_034674825.1 Giesbergeria sp. | reverse complement strand
GAAATGGCTTCCAGCACGGCCTGCGCACCCCTCGTCGCGAGCTCGTCATGCAGGCTTGCGGCGGTATGCTCGGCGGTAATGGGCAAAGCGCGCTTGAGCAGCATGTCGCCGGTGTCCAGGCCTTCATCCATTTGCATGATGGTGATGCCTGTTTCGGCGTCGCCCGCCTCAATGGCCCGTTGTATGGGCGCCGCGCCGCGCCAGCGCGGCAACAGGCTGGCGTGAATGTTGATGCAGCCCAGGCGGGGGGCGTCAAGAACCCATTGCGGCAGCAAAAGCCCGTAGGCGGCCACCACCATCACATCCGGTTGGCATGCCTCTATGGCCGCTCGCGCCTGCGCAGCATCGTCGGCATAGCGCCCTTCCAGCCGCAGTCCGCGCGGCTGCGCCACGGGCATGCCGAGCGTCTGGGCCAATTGCTTGACGGGCGATGGCTGGAGCTTTAAGCCTCGACCCGCCGGCCGATCGGGCTGCGTCAACACCAGCGGTACAGAAAAGCCGGCCCGAAAAATTGCGTCCAGCGCTTGGCGGGAAAATTCGGGGGTACCAGCAAAAATGATGTTCATGGCAAAGGGGAAAGAGCGCAGCCTGTATTCGGACCTGCGGCAGCCCGAACCTGCTTCACGTCATTGCTAAAGGCGTTGCCGCAGCTCTCTGCGCCACTACGAAGACCCGCACTGCGATTGCAATTTCACAAAAAATGGCGCGCAGGCGCAAGAAAACACCTGCAATCGGGCTGAAGCCGTTCAACGGTACCGGTCGTCAGCCTTTGCGTCTCGCGAAAAATCCACACTTTGCACTACGCCCGCAGCGCTCATGCGCACCTGCGCGACATGCCAGACACCGAATTCAAGCCAGGAATAGATCCAGACCGAGGCATTGTCGTCCTGCTGCTGCGCGAGTGCGATGCGCCGTGCCGGCGGGCCAAAACTTTGCTGCACGTCAACCGCTGTCCACTGGCCTTGCGCCAGAGCACGAAAATGTTCTGCCGTAAACACCTGCTCGGTCTTGACCAAGCGTCCACTGGCATCAAAGTCGAGTCGCTCCAACGCACCCGGCTTGCGTTGGTAGAAGAGGTGTTGTCCATCTGCCACCGCGTAGCGCGCCCGCGGCTCTCCCCATCTGCTGCGCACCTGATCGAGCGTCGCGCCCGGCGCAGGCGGACCTATTGCCGTGCATGCTGCGAGCAACGCGCCAAGCGCGCCAAGCGCGCCTGCCGCGGCCCAAGTGCGCACGGGATTCAAGGCCTTCATTCGCGCTCCTCGCGTTGCCGCTTGAGCATTTTTGAACGGATACGGTTGCGCTTGAGCGGCGACAGGTATTCCACAAAGACTTTGCCGAGCAAATGGTCCATCTCATGCTGCAGGCACACAGCCAACAGATCTTCGGCTTCTGTGGTCGTTTCCTTGCCTTCGGCATTCAGGGCCCGCACCCGCACCTGAGCGGAGCGCTCCACGCCGTCGTAAATACCGGGAACCGAGAGGCAACCTTCGTCGCCCACCAGTTTTTCGTCGCTCGCCCACAGGATTTCCGGGTTGACAAAGACGAGGGGGCGGTTGCGCTCTTCGGAGACATCGATAACGACCACGCGTTCATGGACGTCCACCTGCGTCGCCGCCAGACCAATGCCATGTGCGTCGTACATGGTCTCGAGCATGTCCTGGACCAGCGTACGTACGCGCGCATCAACCACGTCAACCGGGTCGGCAACTTTGTGCAAACGCGGATCGGGATAACAAAGAATAGGAAGGATCGCCATAGTCAATTCGAAGGGATGTCGCTATTTTCGCCACTTTTTCCATAGCGCGCCGCCCGCACGGCCAATAATCATTGCCCAATCAAGGGCTTGAGCAGAGAATCTCAGTTGATTTGTAACGTCTTAGACTGCGCGTTTCCATGCATGGAATCGTCGCAGCACCAGCGAGGGGGCAGGGAACCATGCAAGGAAATACGATCAAACGCGCCGCACGTCGGGGCATTCTGCACACCACAGCCGGTGCCGGGGCGCTGCTGGCAGCCATAGTTGGCGCAGCGCCTGCATGGGCTCAGCACTACCCGATAACGCCTGCGCAACGCGCTTCTGCCCAGCAGGTTGCCAGGCAAGGTGTGCCGGTTGCTGATTTAGCACCCAATGCGCCCGACGTCTACGTCGTCAAACGCGGCGATACGCTGTGGGCCATCTCCGGCATGTACCTGCGCAAGCCTTGGCGCTGGCCAGAGCTGTGGGGCATGAACCTCGAAACCATCGCCAATCCGCATCTTATTTTCCCTGGCCAAACGCTGTATCTGGACAAGACCGGTGGCTACGCGCGTCTGCGCTCCGGCATTCCAGGCCAGCCCGAGGAGGTGCGAATTTCGCCGCGCACGCGCTCCGAAAGCCTCTCCGACACCGCTTTGCCCACGCTGCAACCCAGCCTGATCGAGCCGTTCCTGGTGGAGCCGCAGGTGGTAGAAGCCAACACGCTGGAACAAGCACCCCGCATCGTCGCCACCGTGGATGAGCGCGTCCTGATGGCAGCAGGCGACCGCGCATATGCGCGCGGTGATCGGCTCAAGCCGCTGCAAATCGCAGCTGGTGAACCGCGCTACTACGGCATTTACCGCAATGCTGTCGCACTCAAAGATCCCGTGAGCGGTGAAATCCTCGGATACGAAGCGCAGTTCGTCGGCAAGGCCGAACTGGTGCGGGGAGAAAGCATTGAGGACACGCCGGACGGCAAAGGCGGCTTCAAAGCCGAATACGTGCCCGCAACGGTGGACATTCTCAGCACGCGCGAAGAAGTGCGTGCCGGCGACAGACTTTTGCCAGCGCCCGTACGGGGATTTTTGAGCTATACGCCGCGTGCACCCGAGCAAAAGGTGGACGCACGCGTGGTATCCATCTACGGTGGCTCAGCTGTCGCCAACGCCGCGCAAAATCAGGTCGTGGCGATCAACGTCGGCGCCAGAGACGGGATGAAAAACGGCCACGTGCTCCAGCTTTTGACTGCTGGCCAGCGCATGAAAGACAGCACCGACGAAGAAAAAACCATGATCAAGCTCCCCAGTGAACACAACGGCGTCGCCATGGTGTTCAGAACCTTTGATCGGGTGTCTTACGCCATCATTCTGAACGTGCGCAACACCGTGCGCGTCGGCGACCACTTGATCAATCCACGCTAATCCATCTGCAAGCAAGGCGGTAACGTCGTCGGCGCCGCCTGCCCCTTATGGAGCGCGAAGAACTTGGCGCATGGCTGCGTCTGGCGCACAGCCCAGGCGTTGGCAACGCGGCAGCACGCCGGCTGCTGGTGCGCTTTGGCAGCCCACAAGCGATTTTCTCGCAATCTCAAGCGGCTTTGGAGCAGTGCATGCAGCCTTCCAGAGCGGCTGGACTGAAGCACTCGCCAGACCACCACGCAGCCCTAGTGACTGCCACAGAAGCTTGGCTCTCCGTTTCAGAGGGCGCAGCCGTGTTGCGTGCAGTGGTGCCGCTGGGCCACCCGCTGTACCCACCGGCATTGCTGGAAATTGCGGACCCGCCTTTGTTGCTGTACCTGATGGGTGCCGCACGCTTCTTTCACATGCCCACAGGCCCGCTGCAGCGCGAAACAAGTCTCGCCATGGTGGGCAGCCGCAATCCTACGCCCCAGGGGCGGGACACCACGCTGCAATTCGCGCGCGCCTTGCGCGAGAGTGGCTTGGGAATTGTCTCAGGCCTCGCGCTGGGCGTGGACGCAGCCGCTCACCAGGGCGCCTTGGCCGCAGAGCTGGAAACGATACACCCGGCCACAGTAGCCGTGGTGGGCACCGGACTTGACCGCGTCTATCCCGCAAGCCACCTGGAGCTTGCGCGTCGCATTGCTGCGCAAGGGCTGCTGGTCAGCGAATACGCCTTGGGAACGCCGCCGTTGGCAGCCAATTTCCCGCGGCGCAATCGAATCATCTCGGGCCTCTCTCAGGGGGTTCTGGTAGTCGAAGCCGCTCCCGCGTCGGGTTCGCTCATCACGGCCCGGATGGCCTTGGAACAGGGGCGAGAGGTGTTTGCCATCCCTGGGTCCATCCACGCGATACAGTCCCGCGGCTGCCACGCGCTCATCAAGCAGGGCGCGAAACTCGTGGAAACCGTTGCCGACGTGCTGGAGGAATTGCCCCCTCTGCCTGACGCAAGCAGCACCCGAATACAGCCGGAAGCGAATGCAGAGTCTGAACCCGCCGACAGCGCGCTGCTACAGGCTCTCGGATTTGACCCAATGGGACTGGATGCTCTGCAGGCGCGCACCGGCATGGACACAGCGAGTTTGCAGGTGCAGCTGCTTGAACTCGAACTGGCTGGGGTGATCGCGCGTCTGCCCGGAGGTTACTACCAGAGACTGGGGCGCGCCTAGGCCAGAACGGCCACAGATCATCAGCCCAAGAGGCGTTCCGGATTGGCGTCCAGCTTGGACAACGCCTCGCGTGTGGCACGAACGGTCAAACCTTCGTCTTCCCGGGCGACCAACAGTCCCGACTGGAGGTAGGCTCCCAACCGTTGCAACTGGATCAAGTAACTGATGCCATCGGTTGAGACGAACAAATGCAGCTGCTTGTGCTGGCTGTGCCAGGCGTACTGCACCTGTGCGCTCGCACCACTGTGATCCAGCGTAAACCAGTGGCCAAGGACCAGCTCCTTGGCCCAGGCCGTCATGCCTTCTTCCACAGGCGCACCGTTGTCGGCGATGACATGAATGGCGCTGGCATCGATACCCGTCATCATTTCGATGTGGTCGGCGTCGAGCGGCAATTCGCCCAGCACAGCATCGCCAAGGAACTCTTCGACGTTGGCCAGTCGGCGCGCCATGGCTTCAATGTGCGCAAGCGGGATCGGAGCCGTGCGCGAAAGAAACGCCTCTGCCAGGGTGTCTGTGAGCGTCTTGATTTGTGCGTCCTGCGCTTCTCCCTCAATCCCCAGCGTCAGCAGTCCTTCCCGCATATGCTGCAGGATGTCGGGCAGGGCCTGGATGACCTGGGCACGTTCGGTGCGGTTGGGTTTGGCGCTGGATGCCCATACCAAGTCCGCGGCGGTGCGCTTGAACGCGACAGTTTCGGCATGCTGCGCGCCATGGCGCACGGCAGACAGCGCCAGCACCTCAGCCCAGGTTTTGAACAAGAACTCCCGGACTTCGTCACGCACCGGCATGTCGCTGAGCATCGTGCGCAGCTCGATGGTGTATTTGATGGCCAGCGTTTCCCGCTGCTCGACCTGTTGCGCCACGCTCACGAGCTGACTGGTTGCGTGCTTCTCGGTGAGGTGCTTGGCAAGAAATTTCTCGAACTCGTCGTGTACCAGCTGGAACACGCGGCGTCCGGTTTCCGGATACTGCTCAATAACCTGCACGATGCGCCGCACTTCCATCTCCAGTGCGCTGCCGTTGATGGAAACCGAGTCAAAACCAAGCGCCACAGCGCCCATGCGGTCAATAAGCTTGCGTGAAGGATGGTTGACGTTGTTGAAAAACTCGGGTTCCGCCAATGCGACTCGCAACACGGGCACCTGCAAGCGCGCAAACCAGACGCGAATCGCCGGGGGGATACGGTCTTCGGACAGGATGCTCTGGAACATCAGCGCCACGACTTCAATAATGGCCTTTTCGCTGTCGGTCTCTGCTTTTTTCTTGAATTCTGCAGAACGCTCGCGCACGGCGCCCGCCAGCTGAACGACCGCCGCCGGACTGTAATCTTCAACGATGGCGCCCATCGTGCTGTAGTAGACGTCGGCCTGAACACGGTGGGCAGCCAGCGCGTGCGCCAGCGCCGCGGATGCGGGTGGCGCCTGCGACATATCGAGCCCCCGCATGGCTGGCGCCAACAGGCGCCGCAACTGAACCATCACGCCTTGCGCCCGCTGCCGCGCCCGAAGCAGCGGCGTGGCAGCGTCAAAATTACCCATGGGACCGTCGCTTATCGGTCCCCCGAATCGCCCAGGCTGCACCGAATAGCGCGATTGCTCCAGTGCTTGCGATGCCAAGCCGCCGCTCGAATGACCAGAGTCGCGGCCAGAGTCGCGGCCGGAGTCGCTGCGTTGACGTGAGGGAATCACCCGCAGATCCTGCTGTGCCTGCACCCCGTTGTCAGCCAGATACTTGTTGCACGCTTCATAGCCCGCGCGCATCAGCGTGGATGTTGCACGTTGCAACGGTTCTACGGAAATCTGCAGGTTTTCGCGTGGCAAGCCGACCTTCAGCCAGGTTTCCACCAGCTTCAGGCTGACGCCTTCAGGACGCAGCAAATCGTTGGCCGCCAGATCCTGCTGCTCAAGCGAGCGCAGGCGCAGGCGCAGCGCATCAAACTCAGCTGCGACCTCTTCCATCACGGTCAGCGCAAGGCGCGAAGCAATGATCTGGTTTTCCACCACATCGTCTCCGACCAACTCAAGCCGGCTTTCCAGAAGAGATCCTGCCTGCGCTGGCGGAGCCGCTACCGGCATTCCCTTGGACTGACTGAAGGCGGTACCAAGCTCGCGCAACCAATCCTGGCGCTTTGCCTGGTATCCCTGCCAGGCGTCTCGGTGTGCCTGACGCTCGCGCTGGCTACCAACCTGCTCCATCAGCGATTCAAAAAAACTCGCGACGGCCTTGTCAAGTTCTGGCGCGCCGCTCACCAATGCGTCGCTCCAGCGCTCGCGCGCCATCAGAGCGAGCCTGCGAGGAGAAGCGGCCGTTGGCCTTGGCGTCTGCATAACCCAATGTTAGTACGGAAGTGGTGCCGTGCGTTGGTGCTAAATCTTCAAAAATGCAATTCGTCAACGTGCTGAAAGCCAGGGTTTCAAACCACAGCGCCAGCGTTCGGGTCGTTCGGATCGGTTTCGCTGCGCGACGACGGAACCAGGTCTTCGCGTTTGACGCCCAGCCACATGGCAATGGCTGCCGCGACAAAAACCGAAGAATAAATGCCGAACAAAATACCAATGGTCAGCGCCAGCGCAAAATAATGCAGGCTCGGGCCGCCAAAGAAGAACATCGAAAGCACCATCACTTCGGTCGAAGCGTGGGTGATGATGGTGCGGCTCATGGTGCTGGTGATGGCGTGGTCAATCACCTCGTGCGTATTCATCTTGCGAAAACGCCGGAAAGCCTCACGAATCCGGTCAAAGATCACCACCGATTCGTTCACCGAATAGCCCAGCACCGCCAGCACCGCCGCCAGCACCGAGAGCGAAAACTCCCACTGGAAGAAGGCAAAAAATCCCAAAATGATGACCACATCGTGCAGGTTGGCGATGATGGCGGCGACACCGAACTTCCATTCGAAGCGAAACGCCAGATAGACCACGATGCCCAGCACCACCATGCCCAGCGCCATC
>JAUCDU010000133.1:0-7329 GCA_034674825.1 Giesbergeria sp. | reverse complement strand
AGTTTCTGTACAAAACCACCGACTACTACGCACCCGAGCACGAGCGCTGCATCGCCTGGAACGACCGTGAACTGGCAATAGATTGGCCAGACTTGGGCACTGTGCCGGTGGTGTCGACCAAAGACGCAGCCGGCTGCGCCCTGGCTCAGGCTGATTGCTTCGATTCATGAATCCGCATGCCGAGCCGCCTGCCTCGTTGCAGGGCATGTTTCGTAGCCTGTGGAGCCATAGGCAGCTCATTGTCCGCATGAGCCAGCGCGAGGTGATTGGCCGCTACCGTGGTTCGGTTTTGGGGCTGGTGTGGTCTTTCTTGACGCCATTGTTCATGCTGGCGATTTATACCTTTGTATTTTCCGTCGTGTTCCGCGCGCGCTGGGGCACGGGTGACGAATCACGCACACAGTTTGCAGTGGTTCTTTTTGCCGGACTTATCGTTCACACGCTTTTCACTGAGGTGATTAATCGCGCACCACAACTTATTCTGGGGAACGTGAATTACGTAAAAAAAGTGGTGTTTCCATTGGAAATACTGCCCGTTGTGCAACTGAGCGCCGCTTTTTTTCATTTCTTGGTCAGTGTGGGGGTGTTGCTGGCGGCAAAACTGGTCTTCACCGGTTCCATCCCGCTTAGTTCCCTGCTGTTGCCTGCCGTCATCCTGCCTTTCATGGCATTGACGTTGGGGCTGGCTTGGGGTTTGGCGTCACTGGGCGTTTTCGCACGTGACGTTGGGCAAACCATTGGTTTGATCACCCAGGTGATGCTTTTTATGTCGCCCGTGTTTTTCCCGATCGAATCCCTGCCTGCCGCGCTCCGGCCCTGGATGCAGCTCAATCCCCTGACCTTTATCATTGGACAAGTGCGCGAAGTCCTGGTGTGGGGGCACGGACCGAACTGGAGTGGCCTGTTGTTGTACAGCCTAGTTTCCGTGGCCGTGGCATGGCTGGGCTTTGCCTGGTTTCAGAAAACGCGCAAAGGGTTTGCCGATGTCCTCTGACGCGCACAACCGTGCAGCACTGGCCGTCCGCGTGACCGGGCTGCACAAATGCTTCCAGATCTACGCTGCCCCGAGTCAGCGGCTGCGCCAGTTTGTCCTGCCGCGCTTGCGGCGCTGGATGGGTTTACAGCCTGTCAGTTACTACCATGAGTTCTGGGCACTGCGCGATGTCTCATTTGAAATAAGCAAAGGGCAGACGGTCGGCATTATTGGTCGCAATGGCTCCGGCAAGTCAACGCTGCTCCAGATCATCTGTGGCACCCTGCATCCCACGCACGGGGGCATTGAAGTGCAGGGCAGGGTCGCGGCGCTTCTGGAGCTTGGCTCGGGCTTCAATCCAGAATTCACAGGCCGGGAGAATATATTCTTCAACGCCGGAATATTGGGCCAAAGCGAAGAGCGAACGCGCGAGAAATTTGCCGATATTGCGGCCTTTGCCGATATTGGCGAATTCCTGGAGCAACCGGTTAAAACCTATTCCAGCGGCATGCTCGTGCGCCTGGCATTTGCCGTCATCGCCCATGTCGACGCCGATATTCTGGTCATTGACGAAGCGCTGGCAGTGGGCGATGCTTTTTTCACCCAGAAATGCATGCGATTCTTGCGTGGTTTCATGCAGCATGGCACGGTACTTTTTGTCAGCCATGACACCGCAGCCGTCAAGAGCCTGTGCGATACGGTCATCTGGATCGACAAGGGCCAGATCATGCAAAGCGGGCCAGCCAAGGAGGTGTGCGACCTGTACCTGCAGGCGTTCTATGAAGCGCAACAGGGCAAAGGAGGCCAGCCACCTGCCGCCGCTACAACGCGTCCCCGCGACAGCACGGCCTTGCCACTGCATGATCAGCGGCGCGACTTCATCAACGCTACTGTGTTGCGCAACGACATTCGGGTGTTTGCGTTTCGCCCGGACGCGTCTTCCTTCGGTGAGCGGGGTGGCACAATCTCCAAGGTTCAGCTCCTGGATGAAAAAGGGCGCCCCTTGAGCTGGGTGATAGGCGGCGAACCAGTGCGGCTGCGCATCGAGGTGCAATGCCACGCGCGCTTGCGTTCGCCGATCATTGGTTTCTATGTCAATGACAGGACCGGACAGGCACTGTTCGGCGACAACACCTACTTTTCGTATAGAGACAATCCTCAGCCCTGCGATCCTGGCGAGACAGTGTGCGCAACGTTCTCGTTCGACATGCCCCGCATGCCAGTCGGCGACTACACCATCACCGTGGCCCTTGCTGATGGTACGCAGCAGGACCATGTCCAGCACCACTGGATGCACGATGCCCTGCAATTCAAATCGGAGTCCACCAGCGCATCGGCCGGTTTGGTAGGAATCCCCATGCACAGCATAGCGATCGAGGTTGTGACAGACAGCGCCTGATGCGCATCTGGCGAACGAACCGCCGCGATGTCGCACGCGCCACGCCCATGTTGTAGGACTATGAAAAATATCGATTTAAGCCCCATGCTGACCGAGCCCCGGCGCTTGGTACTGCCCAACCCATGGGCGGGGCATATTCCCTTCGCGTCCTGGCTGATCCACCAGATCAGGCCGGGCGTGTTGGTCGAGCTTGGAACCCATACCGGCAACTCGTACTGCGCGTTTTGCCAGTCCATTGAAGAGGCATCGTCCCCGACAAAGGCGTTCGCCGTCGATACATGGCAGGGGGACTCGCATGCAGGCCAGTACGACGACAGCGTCTACGAGCAGCTCCGTGCCTACCACGACCCTCTGTATGGCCAATTCTCGAGCTTGATCCGAAAGACTTTTGATCAGGCGCTGGAGTACTTTGCCCCTGGCAGCGTCGACTTGCTGCATATCGATGGCTTGCACACCTATGAGGCCGTGCGCCACGATTTTGAATCCTGGCTGCCCAAGTTGTCCCAGCGTGGTGTCGTGCTGTTTCACGACACCTGTGTGTTCCGCGATGATTTTGGCGTGCATCGGTTCTGGCAAGAACTGGCGCAGCGCTATCCCGGTTTCAATTTCACCCATTCCAACGGCCTCGGCGTGCTGCTGGTGGGGGAGGAGCGCTCGCCTGCACTGTCTGCCATGGCAGAAGGCGCGGACAACGCCCACTGGAAGCTGATGCAGGCACTGTTTGCCCGTCTGGGCGCGGAGTTCGAACTGCGCTTGACGGGCCAGTTTCTGGCCGACCGGTGTGAACATCTGACGCAAGCCATAGATGCAAGGGACGCCAAATCGCTGGAGCTCTATGCAGCGATTGAGCAAGCAGAGAAGGGGTCTTTGCAGTTGTACGAAGCCCTGAACGCCAAAGATGCCGTGCTCAGGGACCAACAGCGCCAACTGCACGGCCAGAACCAGACCATGGAGTTGCAGCAAGCCGAATTGCAAAGCATGCTGGCATCCAAGTCTTGGCAGATCACGCGGCCGCTGCGCGCCGCGCGCCGCGCGGCCGACCGCTGGATCGTGGCGGCCCGGCACTCGTTCCCCAAGCGCGCTCTGGACCTGTTGCGCAACCAGTTGCGCAGACACGGCGCCGTCGGCGTGCTGCGGCGCGCGCCGTACTACCTGCGCGAAGTGCGCGCCCGGCCCGCCTTGCTGTTCGGCAGCGGCGTCATAGCCCATGCGCCCGAGTTCGCTGCTGCCAGCGATATGAAGCACGAACTGCGGCTGCACCCGGAGCTTCTGGACGCGCCGTCGCAGCATCCGCAGGCTGCAGTTTCGGTGGTCATTCCCACCTTGAATGCGGGGCACGAATTCGGCTGGCTGCTGCAAAAGTTGTTTGCCCAGAAGGGCATCGGGCGCATTGAAGTCGTGGTCGTGGACTCCGGCTCTCAGGACGCGACGGTGCAGCTTGCCAGGCAGGCCGGCTGTGTGGTGGTCGAAATACTGCCGAAGGAGTTCTCGCACAGCTACGCCCGCAACCGCGGTGCCGACGCGGCCACCGGGGACTATTTGGTCTTCATGGTGCAGGACGCCTACCCCATAGGCGACTACTGGATGGCCGGCATGCTGCAGTTCCTGCACGACCACGCGTCCGACAAGGTGGTGGCGGCGTCATGCGCAGAGTACAGCCGCAGCGACAGCGACGTGATGTACGACTCCATGATCCACACGCACTACCAGTTTCTGGGGTGCCTGCACTACGACCGCATTGGCGAATTGCGCGAGCCGGGCCATGCGTCGCTGCGCTCACAGGGACAACTGAGCGACGTCTCTTGCATGATCGGGCGCGACATCTTTCAGCGCTATCGCTATCGCGGCGACTACGCCGAAGACCTCGATCTGGGTATCCGCCTGATTCAGGACGGCTACCGCGTTGCCATGCTGGCTTCGGTGAAGGTGATCCACTCGCACAACCGGCCCGCTTACTACTACCTCAAGCGCTCGTTTGTGGACGTCGTGTTCCTGGTCGAGCTTTTCCCCGACTTCGACTACGCCCACATTGATTCGCAAAGCGGGCTCTTCGTCGGCATGCTGTCGGTTGCCACGCACCTGTCGCAATGGCTCGGCGCACCCCAGCCAACCAATGCCCACGATGCCCCGGCCATGCTGCGGCACCTGAGCGACGAGTGGCGCAGCCGATTTGCGCGCATCGATATTCAAGGCGAGTTTCAGCTTGGCGATGCGCGCCTCAATGCCTGGCTGCAGCAGTTCCATCAGCAGCAACAGCTTGCCGGTCTGCTCGGGCGGGAACTCTCGGTATCGGAAGCGCGGGAGGCCCAGCGGTTTCTGGATGCGTTTCTGGGGCGCCTGGACCATTTCGCCTACTTCGTTCAGCACGCCTATGGCCCCAACTCGGAACAGCTGACCAAAGAGCTGCGCCAGGCGATGGTCAAGATCTTTGCCTCGGCCTCGGGCTCTGCGCTTGGATTCATGTACCTCGACGTCACGGCCCAGCACTGCAGCGGCGACAGCGCTGCCGCCCGCGCCATCTACTCTGACCTGAAAGCGGGCATCTGATGCGCATTGTTTTTGTCCTTCACCAGTTCTATCCGGAGTTTTCCGGTGGCACCGAGCGTGTGGTGCTCAACCTGGCCCGCTGCGCGCAGCGGGCCGGCCACTATGTGCACGTGCTGGCATGCACCCTGCGTGAACCTGCGCCGCACAAGGGCAAGGCCAAGCGCGGCTTGGCCGGGGCCTTCCACGAAACCTACGAAGGCGTGCCGGTGACGCTGATTCCCCGATCGCAGTTGCCCGATGCTGCCGACCTCGGGTTTGATGTGGCCCCGGCGATGGTCGAGCAAGTGCGTGACTGGATGCGTGCACAGCGCTTTGACCTTGTCCATGCCGCGCATTCCATGCGCATGGCCTCGGCCTTGCTGGCGGCGCAGCAATGCGGCCTGCCGTACGTACTCACGCTGACCGATTTTTTCGCCGGCTGCTACCGCATCAATGCGATCAACGTGCAGGGGGCGCCCTGCGCAGGCCCCGATGAAGGGCGCACCTGCGGGCGCGATTGCCTCGTGCCACCGTGGTCGAAATCGACGCTGCTGGGGCGCTACCAATCGGCGCGCGCCTTGCTCCAAGGCGCAGCCGAGCGGGTGGTTCCGTCAGAGTACGTCGCTGGCTTCTTCCGCAACGCTTTCCCCGATCTCCCTTGGCGGGTGATCCCGCACGGCATTGATTTTCTTGCGCTTGCGGCGCGGCCCAAGGGCACGACTACGGCGCGGCAACCCGCCGAGGGCGTGGTCACGCTGGGGTATGTCGGCTCCATCCTTGTGCAAAAAGGCCTGCACGTGCTGCTGCAGGCGCTCGCACGCGTGCCGTCGAATCGCCTGCGGCTACGCATTGTCGGCGGGTTCTACGGCGACCCGGTGTACCAAGACAACATTCGCAAATTGATTGCTGCCGACGCTCGTGTCGAATGGGTAGGCCAGGTCGAACACGCCGACATGGCGCAGCAGCTTGCGGCCATGGACCTGCTGTGCCTGCCGTCTACCGTGCCCGAGTCGTTCTCGTTGGCCCTGCACGAAGCCGCCGTCCTTGGGGTGCCGGCGCTGGTGTCCGATTTGGGCGCTCCGGGCGAAAAACTGCAAGCAGAAGGTGGCGGGCGCGTCGTCGCCGCCGGGGATGTGGCAGCCTGGGCCCAGGCGCTTGCCGAAATTGCCGAGCAGCCCGAAATGCTGCCGACCTGGAGCGCGCAAATCCGCCTGCCTTACCGCGTCGAGGAAGAAGCCTTTTTCTACGAATCGCTGTACCGCCAAGTGGTGGCGCCTTTGTAGTCAAAGGCAGTCGGGCCCTAGAGCAGCTTCAGCAGCACCGCCGCCCACAGTGCCAGTTGCGCACTGCGCCGCTGGCGCACCAGGCCTGCACGGCGGGCGTGCCGCAGGCGCTCGGTTGCGTTGGGGCTGTGCCGTGCGGCGTGGAACGCCGCTGCAATCGCGTGGCTCTCGGGCGTGAGCAGCGGCGCCAAATCCTGCAGGCCGTGCTCTGTGGCGTCGCCCCAGGTGCGGTAGCCCCCTTGCAGCAGGCTGCCCAGGCGTGCCCAATGCCGGGCCCGGCTTTTGCGTGCCCCCACCACATTGCCCGCGTGCTGGCGGTACAGCAGGCAGGGCTGCGGGTCGAAATGCACCGTGCCGCCGCACGCCGTTGCGCCCAGGTAGGTGCTCCAGTCGTGCAACACCGCTTGCTGCGGGTCGATGCGGCGCAGCGCCTGCAGCAGCGCAAGGTTCAACACCATGGTGTTGCCGCTGGCCACGTTTTCCACCAGTGCGTTGTGCAACGTGAGCGGGCGCCGGGGCAGGCTTGACAGGTGCAGCGGCTGTAGGCGCGCATCCGTCACCTGCGTGCGGGCGCAATACAACTGGGGTGTGTCCGGACAAGGGCTTGCCGCATGCCACTGACAGGCCCGCGCCAGCTTTTCGGGCAGCCACACATCGTCCTGGTCGCAGAATGCGAACAGGTCGGTGGCGGCGCCCGGCGCCACAGCGTGAACCAGTGCGAAAAAATTGTGCGCTGCACCCAGACCCGGCCCACAGTCCGGCATTGGCCGCTGCAACAGCGTCACGCGGTCGCCGTGTTGTTGTTTAAACGCATCAAGCAGGGCCTGCGTGCCATCTTGCGAGCCATCGTCCCGCGCCCACAGGTGCCAGTTGCTGGCGCTCTGTTGCTCAATCGAGCGCAATTGCTCTGGCAAATGCAGCGCCCCCTGGTAGGTCGCCAAAAGAATGTGCACCGTCATGGCGCAGCCGCAGCCGCAGCCGCAGCCGCAGCCGCAGCAGTGCCGCGGTGTTGCCGCACGCGCAACAGCTCAAGGGGGGCGACGGCGTCCAGATCGGGCATTCGGCAATTATCGGATGCCGGCTTGCCAAGGAATGCGGAGGCTCTTTCGGCCGCCAGCACTGCCGCCACGGGGAAAACCGCTGCAGCG
>JAUCDU010000132.1:0-7364 GCA_034674825.1 Giesbergeria sp. | reverse complement strand
CCACGTAGGGCTCGTAGTACTTCACGGGCACGAAGGTGTAGCCGGTGTTCTCGGCATCCATGGGGTATTTGCCACCAGCCTTTTCCCACTTCGTGATGAACAGGCCCTGCTGCAGCTGGTGGTCGGCCTTGCGCATCTCGACTTCGCCGTTGAAGCTGTCGAATTTCATGCCTTCAAGCACCTTGGCCACCTTCACCGGATCGGTCGACTTTGCGCGTACAAAGCCATTGGTCAGCATGGCAAAACCGGTGTAGACCGCATCCGTGTACATGTCGTCGTTGAACTTCTTCTTGAACTCGGATGTGATCTTGTTGATCTCGCCCGGCAGGTTGGCGTGCGCGTACGACACCATGTACACGCGCCCCGCCGCTGCAGCGCCCATCGCCGTTGGGCTGCCCGTCACGGCGCCGTAGTAGGTGTAGAAGTTGACGTTGTTCAGGCCGGCATCGTTGGCCGCCTTGATGAGCAGCGCCAGGTCGGAGCCCCAGTTGCCGGTGATGACGCTGTCCGCACCCGACTGCTTGATCTTGGCAATGTAGGGCGAGAAGTCGCGGACCTGCGCAAGCGGTGCGAGGTCTTCGCCGACGATCTGAATGTCCGGGCGCTTGCGCTGCAGCATTTCCTTGGCGTACTTGGCGACCTGATGGCCGTGCGAGTAGTTCTGGTTGATCAGATAGACCTTCTTGACTTCCGGCTGGTCCTTCATGTAGGTGGTCAGGGCCTCCATCTTCATGGACGTGTCCGCGTCCAGACGGAAGTGCCAGTAACTGCACTTGCTGTTGGTCAGGTCAGGATCGACTGCGGCGTAGTTGAGGTAGAGCACCTCTTTGCCAGGGTTGCGCGCATTGTGCTTTTCGAGCGCATCCATGATGGCCAGCGCCGGACCTGAGCCATTGCCCTGAACGATGTAGCGCGCGCCCTGGTCCATGGCCGAGCGCAGCGCGCTGGTCGTTTCCTGCGGGCTGAGCTTGTTGTCGATACCGATGATTTCGTATTTGACGCCTGCAGCGTTCTTTTTGTTGAACTCTTCGGCCATGAATTGCCAGGTCTTGAGCTGGTTGGTGCCCACTGCCGCCATCAGGCCAGAAAGCGGGTCAAGCCAAGCAATCTTGACCGTTTCGCCCTTCTGGGCGAATGCACCCCCAGCGCTTGCCAAAAGCATCGAGGCCGCTATCGTTTTCAAAGCAAAATGCATGGGTTGTCTCCTAATAATTGATCGGTCAGCCTACCCCGGGAGCCTGAAAATGCGCTCAGGGATTGCCCCAATCGCTATCACCAATGCGACTTTGGGCAAGCCGGTCAGAGGCCTGGCAATTTGTAGCCTTTGAGCTGCTCGCGCAGGCGCGTCTTGAGCATCTTGCCGGTCGCCCCCAAAGGAATCGTCTCGACAAACACCACGTCATCAGGAATCTGCCACTTGGCCGTTTTCCCTTCGTAGAAGGCCAGCAGTTCTTCGCGCGAGACTTGGGAGCCGGGCTTGAGCGTGATGGCCACGATGGGGCGCTCGTCCCACTTGGGGTGCGGCATGCCGACGCAAGCAGCCATGGCGACCGCCGGATGGGCCATGGCAATGTTCTCGATGTCGATGGAACTGATCCATTCGCCGCCGGACTTGATCACGTCCTTGCTGCGGTCGGTGATCTGCATGAATCCGTCGGCGTCGATGGTGGCCACGTCGCCCGTGGGAAACCAGCCGCGGCCCTGCGCGTCCTTGATCAAGGGGTTCTCGCCCTTGTAGTAGCTCTCGATGATCCAGGGGCCGCGCACCAGGAGGTCGCCATAAGTCTTGCCGTCCCAGGGCAGTTCCTTGCCGTCGCCATCGACAATTTTCATGTCCACGCCGTAGATCGCCCGGCCCTGCTTTTGCAGAATCTTCATCTGCTCATCCTTGGGCAGCTCGAGCTGCTTGTTCTTGAGCGTGCACAGGGTTCCAAGAGGGCTCATCTCGGTCATACCCCAGGCGTGCAGCACTTCAACGCCGTAGCCGTCCTGGAACGCGGTGATCATGGCAGGCGGGCAAGCCGAACCACCGATCACGGTGCGCTTGAGCGTGCTGAACTTGAGGCCCGCTGGGCCCATGTGGCTCAGCAGCATCTGCCACACGGTGGGAACGCCGGCCGCATAGGTGACCTTCTCGGCCTCGACCAGCTCGTAAATCGATTTGCCATCCAGGGCCGGGCCGGGAAACACCAGCTTGCAGCCCGTGAGCGCAGCCGAATACGGGATACCCCAGGCATTGACGTGAAACATGGGTACCACCGGCAGCACCGCATCGCGTGCCGAAAGGCACATCACGTCTGGCAAGGCGGAGGCGTAAGCGTGCAGCACCGTCGAGCGGTGGCTGTACAGCGCAGCCTTGGGGTGGCCTGTGGTGCCACTGGTGTAGCACATGCTGGACGCCGTATTTTCGTCAAACTCCGGCCAGGCGTAGTCGGTCGATTGCGCGCCCATCCAGTCCTCGTAGCTCACAAGACCTGGTACGCCGCTGTCCTTGGGCAGACGGTCGGCGTCGCACAGTGCCACCCATTTCCTGACCTTGGGGCATTGGGCGTGGACGGCTTGTACCAACGGCAGAAAGGTGAGGTCGAAGCAAAGAATCTGGTCTTCCGCGTGGTTCATGATCCACGCAATCTGCTCGGGGTGCAGGCGCGGGTTGACGGTGTGCACCACGCGCCCGGAGCCGCTAACGCCAAAATAGATTTCCATATGCCGGTAGCCGTTCCAGGCCAGGGTGGCAACCCGGTCACTGAATGCCAGACCTTCCTTGTCCAGTGCGTTGGCCAGCTGACGCGAGCGTGCTGCGAGGTCGCGGTAGGTGTAGCGATGGAGGTCGCCTTCGATCCGGCGCGAGACGATTTCACCGTCGCCATGGTGCCGCTCGGCAAACTCGATAAGCGACGAAATCAAGAGTGGCTGACTCTGCATCAAACCTAGCATGGGAGCTCCTTCAAATGGGGTATTGGAAACATCCTAACGGCTGCCGACATGCTGCAAAGCAGCAATTCAGCGCGTAGGTGACAGCCACGGAACTCCGCCAATGCCCCACCGCAGGCAGACCTTTCGCCAGGCCCCGACAATGGCCCGATGGCATTGAAAGAACCTCTCGTGGGCAACGCCCCCCCTTCTGGCGTACCCAGTGCAGCCGAATCCGTCAACAGCGGACCGGTCTGGCGCCCTGCCTTGGCCGACTTGGGACAAAAGTTCTCTACCGACCTGGCACCCGTGCCACTGCCAGATCCGCACTGGGTTGCGACCAGTGCGCCGGCCGCGCTGGATCTGGGAATTTCACCGCAGTGGCTGGCGTCGGACGATGCACTGCAGCTCTTCAGTGGCAACGCAGTTCCACCCGGGGCGCCAACCCGGGCGACCGTCTACAGCGGTCACCAGTTCGGCGTCTGGGCCGGGCAATTGGGCGACGGGAGAGCGTTGCTGCTGGGGGAAATCGACACACCCGAAGGCGTCATGGAGCTGCAACTCAAAGGCAGCGGCCTGACGCCTTACTCGCGCATGGGCGATGGTCGTGCCGTGCTGCGTTCAAGCATCCGCGAGTTCCTGGTGAGCGAGGCCATGCATGCGCTGGGCATTCCCACCACCCGGGCATTGGCGCTGACGGGTTCGCCGCTGCGCGTGCGGCGCGAAACCATGGAAACCACGGCCGTCGTCACGCGCGCAGCGGCGAGCTTTTTACGTTTCGGGCATTTCGAGCACTTCGCCGCTGCAGGCGACCACGAAGCACTCAAACAACTGGCCGACCATGTAATCGACCGCCACTACCCCGAGTGCCGTGCCGGGTCTGCATTGGGCAATCCGTACGCAAATTTTTTGCAGGCAGTCAGCGAGCGCACCGCCGCGCTCGTGGCGCAGTGGCAAGCCGTTGGCTTCTGCCATGGCGTGCTCAATACCGACAACATGAGCATCCTTGGCCTCACTATTGACTATGGGCCGTTCCAGTTTCTCGATGCCTATGTGCCCAACCATGTGTGCAACCACAGCGACCACCTGGGCCGCTACGCTTTCGACCGCCAGCCCAACGTTGTGTACCGGAACCTGTTCTGCCTGGGTCAGGCGCTCCAGCCCCTGATTGGGGAACCGGAGCGCGTGGTGCAGGCACTCGAGTCGTACAAGCGTGTGTTTCCGCACGAACTGATGTCTCGCATGCGCGCCAAACTCGGTTTGACGGCGCCGCTTGCCGACGAAAGCGTGGTGATGGACGGCATCCTGCGCCAGCTAACAGACAACGCGGTGGATACCACCATTTTCTGGCGCCGCCTGTCGCATGGCGTGGCAGCCAACGACTTCGAGCCCGTGCGCGACCTGTTTGCCGACCGCGCGGCACTTGACCAATGGTTGCTCTCGTATTCAGAGCTGCTCGCGCAGGTGGATAGAGCGCTGGCGGCCGATTTGATGCTGAAAACAAATCCTGCGTATGTGCTACGGAACTACTTGGCTGAACAAGCTATCCGACAGGCCAACAATGGCGATTTCAGCGAGATCGACCGCCTGCAAATACTGCTGGCCCACCCGTTTGACGAGCGCGCTGGCGATGAGTCCTACGCCCTGCCCCCGCCCGACTGGGCGTCCCATCTCTCCATAAGCTGCTCATCATGACCTTTCCCATTCAGAAAACCGACGCCGAGTGGCAAGCCATCTTGCAAGCCAAAGGCGCTGAGGCCGTAGCCCTCGATGTCACGCGCCACGCCGCAACCGAGCGTCCTTTCACGGGCAAGTACGAAGCCCACTGGGCAGATGGCAGCTACCATTGCATTTGCTGCGGCAACACGCTGTTCGACGCGAAGACCAAATTCGACGCTGGCTGCGGATGGCCCAGTTTTTCGCAGGCGGTGCCAGGTGCCATCAAAGAGAATGTCGACCTCAGCCACGGCATGCGCCGCGTGGAAACTGTGTGTGCACAATGCGGCTCGCATCTTGGCCATGTGTTCGAGGACGGCCCGGCCCCCACCGGATTGCGCTATTGCATGAACTCAGCCTCGCTCGATTTCGACGCCCAATCTTCCTGACCCAGCCGCTGCTCAAGCGCCGCCTATGAAACTGCTGATCGATTTTTTCCCCATCATCCTGTTCTTTGTGGCCTTCAAGGTCTGGGGCATTTATGTCGCCACGGCCGTAGCCATCGTCGCTACGGTGGTGCAAATTGCCTACCTGCGCCACAAGCACGGCAAGGTCGAACCCATGCAATGGATGAGCCTGGGCGTCATCGTATTGTTTGGCGGCGCCACCCTGCTGGCCCAGAGCGACACCTTCATCAAGTGGAAGCCCACCGTGCTGTACTGGCTGATGGGCGGCACCCTGCTCGTCGGCCAACTGATTTTTCGGCGCAACTTCATCAAGAGCCTCATGGGCGCTCAGATTGAACTGCCCGAACCCGCCTGGAATGCGCTCAACTGGGCCTGGACCGGCTTTTTTGCTGCGATGGGGCTGCTCAACCTCTGGGTCGCGTTCACCTTTGACCTCGATACCTGGGTGAACTTCAAGCTCTTTGGCGGCCTGGGCCTGATGCTCGCCTTTGTGCTGGCGCAGGCGGCTTTTTTGAGTCGCTACGTAAAAGACACCGAACCCGAGAAAGGCCCACAACCATGACGAACAGCGAACCGCCCATTACTGCGCCAGCCATGCAAGCCGCTTTGAGCACCGCGCTGCGCCCCACCCAGCTTGAAGTGCTTGACGAGAGCTACCAGCACGACGGCCACGCCGGCTCCAACGGCACTGGTTTTGGCACGCATTTTCGGGTGCGCATTGCGTCACCATCGCTTACCGGTTTGCCCCGTGTAAAGCAGCATCGCCTTGTGTATGATGCGCTGCAAGAATTTATCGACCGAGGCGCCCACGCCATCGCCATCGAGGTTCTTTGAACACTCGCGGCAACGCGGTGCGGCTCGCCGGCAGTCTGCTGGCACCTTTTTCCACCTTTTGGATTTCGAATGAAGAAACAGCTTTTGTCCGGCCTCGTGGCCGCAGCCTTGCTGGGCACCGTGGCGTTGCCTGTAGCAGCCCAGAATATTGCCGTGGTCAACGGCAAGGCCATCCCCAAAGAACGCGGCGATGTGCTGCGCGACCAGATTGAGCGCTCAGGCCGCCCCATCACGCCCGAGATCGAAAAACAGATCAAGGAAGAAGTGATTGCGCGCGAAATCTTCCTGCAGGAAGCTGCCAAGCGCAATCTGGAAAAAGATCCCGACTTCAAGGTGCAAATGGAACTGGCCCGCCAGACCATCCTGATCCGCGAACTGTTTGCTGATTTCCAGAAAAAGAACCCCGTCACCGACGCCGAAATCAAAGCCGAGTACGACAAGTTCGTGACGGCCAACAGCGGCAAGGAATACAAGGCCAGCCACATCCTGGTCGAGAAGGAAGACGAGGCCAAGGCCATCATCGCGTCCATCAAGAAGGGCGCCAAGTTTGAGGACATCGCCAAGAAGAAGTCCAAGGACCCAGGATCGGGCGCCAAGGGTGGCGACCTCGATTGGGCCAACCCCAGCAGCTACGTCTCCGAATTCACCGAAGCGCTGATCAAGCTCGACAAGGGCAAGATGACGCAGACCCCTGTAAAGAGCCAATTTGGCTGGCACGTCATTCGCCTGGACGACGTACGTCAGGCCGAGTTGCCCAAGCTCGAAGACGTCAAGGCGCAGGTTGCGCAGCAACTGCAGCAGCAAAAACTTGCGAAGTTCCAGGAAGAAATTCGCGCCAAGGCCAAAGTGGAATAAGACTGGCTCCCGGCTATTCAAAAACGCGGCTTCGGCCGCGTTTTTTATGGGTGGCCGAGCAGCCAGCCGAGCGCCAGCAGCGCGCCAATCATGAGTGGCTGGTGCAGCATGTAGTACGACAAGCTCCAGCGCCCCAGCAATGTCAGAGGATTGGCCACTGCAGGCAATGGCGCTGTCAGCCAGCGGCGCTGATGCGCCAACAACCATTGCCCCGCCGCCAGGCCCCACCACAGCACGCCCAGCCAGGGCAGCAGCGGCACATAGTCTTCGGTAACGGGCTTGCGCGAAATCAGCCCGAGCCAGTTCAGCGAGCGTGCGTCAAACACTTGCGCCAAGTGGGCAAAGGGGCCGGTAAGCAAAACGTGCGCGGCAGCGGGCGCCAGCAAGGCAAGCAAGCCGGCGGGCCAAAGCCAGCGCCCCCAGCCGGCGCTGAGCCGGGCGACGAGGAGCATCACCGCCATGCCGTGCAGCACACCAAAATAGATGAAGCTGCGCGGAAACATGAGCCAGGAGCCCAGCGTGACCAGCAGCGCACAGGCCGCAATCTGCCACCATCGGCGAAAGAAGCGTGGCCAGCCAAGGCCGCGCGCCTGGGCTACGGCCTGCCCAAGGCCGGCGCAGAACAGGAATAGGCTGACG
>JAUCDU010000131.1:0-7386 GCA_034674825.1 Giesbergeria sp. | reverse complement strand
TTTTGCGACTGTGCGCGGCAAAGGGTCTGGCTAGCGGTATTCCTGCTGGCTGTTGACGATGCGTTTGAGTGCGTCGGCATCCAGAATGCGAACGTGGCGCTGCTTGACTTCAACGAAGCCTTCCTCGACAAATTTGGAGAAGGTGCGGCTGACCGTCTCCAGCTTGAGGCCGAGGTAGCTGCCAATTTCTTCGCGCGTCATGCGCAGCACCAGTTCGGTTTGCGAGAAGCCCCGTGTGTGCAGGCGCTGCACCAGGTTCAGCAGGAAAGCCGCGAGGCGCTCTTCCGCGCGCATGCTGCCCAGCAGCAGCATGACGCCATGCTCGCGCACGATCTCGCGGCTCATGATCTTGTGGACATGGCTCTGCAAGGCGTTGACCTCGCGCGAAATTTCTTCGATGCGGTCAAACGGCATGATGCAGACTTCGGCGTCTTCCAGCGCTACTGCATCGCAGCTGTGGTGGTCGTTGACGATGCCATCGAGCCCGATGATTTCGCCGGCCATCTGAAAGCCGGTCACTTGGTCGCGACCATCTTCGGTCGCCACACAGGTTTTGAAGTAGCCGGTTCGAATGGCAAACAGCGACGTAAAGGGTTCGCCATTGCGAAACAAGGTGTCTCCGCGCTTGACTTTTCTCCGTACGGTGACCAAATCGTCTACGCGCTCCACTTGTTCGGCGGTCAGGCCGACGGGCAGACACAGCTCGCGCAGATTGCAGTTGGAGCACGCAACGCGAAAGCTCTGAGCAACCGGATCAAACGGAATAGGCATGTTGGTACTTGTCACAGGGCTTGGGTCCGCGCCGGAGAGCTCCGAGTCTGGTAGTTAGGGGATGCTGACATGCATCAAATTATGGCCTATTGCCATCCGCCCTATTAACCCCCCGTCGCGCCCGTTGTTCTTGATTTTGGTCAAGCTGTTGCAGGCAAGCTTGGGGCACAGTAGCGCCTCTGCAGGAGAATCCATGACCGTTGCCACGCCTGAATTGTTGACCCGTTTCGATGTGTCCGGACCACGCTACACCTCGTACCCGACAGCCGATCGTTTTGTTGATGCGTTCGGAGAGAACGAATATGTCTTGGCGCTCAAGCAGCGCCATCTGGGCAGCGGCGCCAAAGCCATGCCGCTGTCCCTATACGTGCACATTCCGTTTTGCGAATCGCTGTGCTACTACTGCGCCTGCAACAAGATCATCACCAAGCACCACGACCGGGCGGATGTCTATCTGCGTTATCTGAGCCGCGAGATCGACCTGCACACGCAGCACTGCGGCACCGGTCAGGTCGTGAGCCAGCTGCATCTGGGGGGTGGCACGCCTACGTTCCTGTCGGACGACGGGCTGCGCGATCTTATGGACACGCTGCGGCGCAGCTTTACGCTGGTGCCGGGTGGCGAATACTCCATCGAAGTGGACCCGCGAACCGTGGATACGGGTCGGCTGAAAGTTTTGGCGGAACTGGGCTTTAACCGCCTGAGCTTTGGTGTGCAGGACTTCGACCCGGATGTTCAGAAGGCGGTGAACCGCATGCAGCCGGCCGAGCAAGTGTTTTCGCTGGTCGAATCGGCACGCTCCATTGGCTTTGATTCGATCAACGTCGATTTGATCTATGGCTTGCCCAAGCAAACGCCCGAGTCTTTTGACCGCACACTGGCGCAGGTGAACGAACTGCGGCCCGATCGCATCGCCCTCTACGCTTATGCCCACCTGCCAGAGCGCTTCAAGCCGCAACGTCGCATTGTGTGGCCGGACTTGCCGATGGCATCGGCCAAGGTTTCGATGCTGTCGCGTTCGCTGGACGCCTTCACCGAGGCCGGCTATGTGTATGTGGGCATGGACCACTTTGCCCTGCCTGAAGACGCCCTGGCTGTCGCCAAACGCCAGGGCCGATTGCACCGCAATTTCCAGGGCTACAGCACGCAGCCCGATTGCGATCTGATTGCGCTGGGCGTCTCGGCCATCGGGCGCGTGGGCGCCACGTACAGCCAGAACGCGAAAACGCTGGAAGAGTATTACGACCGCATCAACCAGGGGCATCTGCCTATCGTGCGCGGTCTGGCACTCTCGCGTGACGACCTGGTGCGCCGTTCGGTCATCATGGCCATCATGTGCCAGGGGTCAGTGAGCATCGAATCGGTGGAAGAATCCTGGTTGATCGAGTTTCGCGACTACTTTGCACGCGAACTGGAGCAACTTGCCGAAATGGAGCAGCAGGGCCTGGTGGCCCTGAAGCCTGACGGCCTCGAAGTCACCTCCATGGGCTGGTACTTTGTGCGCGGCATTGCCATGGTGTTTGACCGCTACCTCCAGACGGATCGGAACAGGGCGCGTTTTTCGCGCATCATCTGAGGTGCTGGGCTCACTGGCATGGACGGCGCTGGCAATGGGCCTGGTCGGAGGCTCGCACTGCCTGGTGATGTGCGCAGCGCCGTGCAGCGCAGTGACGCGGCCGAGCGCGGCGGCCGCTTCGGGCGCGCAGCCCGTGCGCTGGCACAACGCACGCGGCGCCAATGGGCGCTTGCTGGCCTATCACCTCGGGCGGCTGGCCGGCTATGCCAGCGCAGGGGCCGGGGTGGCGCTCGCCATGCAGAGCTTTGCCTGGCTCACGCAGCAGGCATCTGGCATGCGCCAAATCTGGACTTTCATGCACGTGGCGGTACTGGCTTGGGGGCTCATGATGCTGCTGCTGGCGCGCCAGCCGGCCTGGGTAGAAGTGGCAGGGCGCAAGCTGTGGGGCCGTGTGCGGCCACTGGTCAATGCGCCAGGCGGCGTTTTTGCGGCCGGGTTTCTGTGGGCTCTCATGCCTTGTGGGCTGTTGTATTCGGCGCTGCTGGTGGCGGCGCTGAGTGGCGGTGCGCTGCAGGGCGCCACAACCATGGCGATGTTTGCGCTGGGAAGTGGGCTGTGGCTGCTCGCCGGGCCCTGGGCGTGGCTGGCGCTGCGCCAACGTGTCAACCGCCTGCGCGCCGATTGGGGGACGCGCCTGGGCGGATTGCTGCTGTGCGGCGTGGCTGCCGCGGCGCTCTGGAGCGATCTGGTGGTGCGCCCGTCGCTCATCTGTCAATAGCAAACTATCGGCAACAGTGTTGCGCTGAAGCCGCATTCAAAAGGGGATATGCAAGTCGGGGGCGTTTTGTCGCCGCATAATCTTTCCCATTTCGCCTTGCGGATTGTCAGGCCCCTCGAGTGGACACCAGCCTTGAAATTTCGATCGACCAACTTCGCGTTGGCATGTTCATCCAGTTGGACCTCAACTGGATGCAGCATCCCTTTCCGAAGGGGAGTTTTCGCGTAGCAACGCAAGAGCAAATTGACACCGTGCGTCAGCTCGGGCTTCAAAAAGTTCGCTATCTACCCGACCGCAGCGACCCGGAATTCAATCGGCCCGCGCAGGACGACGGCGGGAACCAGGCTGCGGCCCGATCCGCCAATGCGGCAACACCCCCAAGCCGTCACGCGGAAGAACTCAATCAGCAGCTGCAAGCGCAGCACGCGGCCTTGGCGGCGTGTGACGAGCAATTCCTGGCGGCCACCCGCACCTGCCTGCGGCTGGATTCTGCCGCCGAGAAGCAACCGCTGGATGCACGCGCCCAAGGTGAGCGCCTCGTGAACGCCTGTGTGCAAGACCTGCTCGCCAATGGTGAATCCGCGATACGTCTGTTGTCCGAGGGTGTCGGTGAACGCAATGCCTTGCATCCGGTCAATGTGATGGTGCTGAGCCTGCTGCTTGGCAAGGCCTTGAACGTTGCTTCAGACGAGTTGCAGGGCATTGGCTTGGCGGCATTGCTGCACGACATCGGCAAGACCCGATTGCCGCCCCATCTGTGGGTGCGCAACAAGGACATGGCGCTCGGTGAAATGCTCCGCTACCAGACCCATGTGGCGCATTCGGTCGACATTGGCAAGCGCATGGAATTGCCAGGCACGGTGCTGCAGGGCATTGCACAACACCATGAAATGGTCGATGGTAGCGGCTTCCCGGCCGGACTGCACGGTGATGCCATTGGCAACGTGGCACGCGTAGTCGCCCTAGTCAATCACTACGATCGGCTGTGCAACCCGATCCATGGGGCAGAGGCGCTTACGCCCCATGAGGCCTTGTCCGTCATCTTTGCAAAATTCAAGGCGCAGTTTGATGCCAAGGTGCTTGGTGCCTTCATCCGCATGATGGGGGTGTACCCGCCAGGCTCTGTGGTGCAGCTGGTCAACGATCGGTATGCCATTGTGGTGTCGGTGAATGCCGCTCGGCCCTTGCGGCCCCGCGTCATCGTGCACGACCCGAACATACCCAAAGACCAGGCGCTCATCGTGGACCTGGAAGCAACGCCCGAACTGGGTATCCGCAAAAGCCTCAAGCCGACCCAGTTGCCGCGAGCTGCGCTTGACTACCTGTCGCCTCGCAAGCGCATCTGTTACTTTTTCGAGCGCGCCGCCGATCCCCAGGGCGGGGCCGCACATCCATGACCCATGTCGCCATCGACCCCGCCTGGCGCGCGGCGTTCGACGAGCTACAAGAGGCGGTATGGGTGGTGGACGCGAGTGCGCGCCACATTGTGTTTGCAAATCCGAGTGCCGCCAAACTGCTGGGTGTGCCGCTTGAGCAGGTGCAGGGCGCAGCGGTAGAACAGTTCGCCAGTACGCCGCAGGACCAACTTTTCTGGAGCGACACGCGCCAAGTGGTGGCCGATGGGATCGAGTCCATGACGGTGGTGCTGCGTGCCGACGGAGAGCTTGTTCCGGTGCTGCGGCGCGTCACGCTGCTGGCGATGGCGCCTGGTCTGGGCCTGATGTTGGTGACCATGACCGACCAAAGCGAACGACAGCGCTCGGAGCGTGAGCTGGAGCGTTTGCTTGGCGAGCTGCGCGCCACACTTGATTCCGTGGCCGATGGCATCCTGGTCTGCGCCCTGGACGGGCGAATCCGCGCCTTCAACCAGCAGCTGGTGAATATTTGGCGCATTCCCCCGGCCATTTTGCTGCGCCGGGACGACGCCGCCCTGCATGCCCATTTCACCAGCCGCGTGCTGGATGCCGGGCCGTACCAGGCGCGCCTGGCAGAAATGGCCAGCGATCCGCTTGGCCCCACGCGCGATTTGCTGGAACTGCAGGAAGGCCAGATCATCGAGCGTCGGTGTGTGCCCCAGCTCAGCCATGGCGGTGTCACTGGTACCGTGTGTTCGTTTCGCGATGTCACCGAGCAGACCCAGTCAGAAGCGGCGTTGCGGATCGCGTCGCTCGTCTTCGACGCCAGTCCCTACGCCATTTTTTTTGCCGATGCCGAGCAGATCGTCCGGCAGGTCAACCCCCAGTTCGGACGTCTCACCGAATTGACCGCGGCAGGCGTTCTGGGACGCAGCGTGCTGTCTCTTTTCGGGATGGGTGCAGGGCGCGATTTTCTCAAGCAGGTGCAGCTCGCCTGGCAAACCGATGGCATCTGGGACGGCGAACTGTCGATGTTTCGGGCGTCGGGAGAAGACTGCGCGGTGCAACTCGCCTGGGTGGTGCTGCGCGACGCATCAGGCCAGATTGAGCAGAGCATCGGGTTTCTGCGTGACCTCACGCAGCACCATGCGGCACACAAGCGTATCGACGAACTGGCCTACAGCGATGTGCTCACGGGCCTGCCGAACCGGCTGCAGTTGTCTCAGCGGGTCGAGTCGGCGCTGCGCGCAGTGCGTCCCGGCGCGGCGGGTTTTGCCATCATGGTGCTGGATCTGGATCGATTCAAGGTCATCAACGATTCGCTTGGCCATGCTTTTGGCGACCGCGTGCTGCGTCTTGTCGCCGCCAGGCTGCAAATCTGCCTGCGCCAGACCGACATGCTGTGCCGCCTTGGCGGCGACGAATACGTGGTGTATGTCCATGCGAGCGACAGCGCGGCGGCAGAAAACGTCGCGCGGCGCATGCTGCAGGAAATGCTGCAACCATTTTCACTTGACGGCATGAGTTTTTCCATCCAATGCAGCATCGGCGTGGCGTTGTACCCCCAGGATGGCGCTTCGCTGGACGATCTCATCAAGCACGCCGATTCGGCCATGTACCGCGTCAAGGAACGCGGCCGTGGCAATTACGGTTTCTATCAGCCGCAGATGAATGCGAACCTGCTGGCCCGCATGCAACTTGAGCATGCCATGCGCCAGGCGCTCGGCCGCGAGGCGATGCAGGTGCACTACCAGCCCCAGGTGGAGCTGGAGTCTGGCCGCATCGTGGGGGTGGAAGCGCTGCTGCGCTGGACAGACGCGGAGCGCGGCGCCATTTCGCCCGGTATTTTCATCCCCTTGGCAGAAGACACCGGCTACATCGTGACGCTTGGCGCCTGGGTGCTCGAGCAGTCGGTCAAACAGGCCGCGCAGTGGGTGCGCGCTGGGCTGTCCTTGGTGGTGTCGGTCAACGTCTCGGCCCTGGAGCTGCGCCAGCCTGATTTCGTCGAGCGGATTGCCCGCTTGTTGAACGAGCATGCATTGCCAGCACATTTCTTGGAGCTCGAACTGACCGAATCCATGTTGCTGCAGGATGCCCAGGAAGCGGCGCAGCGCTTGCAAGCACTGGCCGATCTCGGTATCGCTCTGGCCATTGACGATTTCGGCACGGGTTACTCGAGCCTGGCCTATTTGAAGAATCTGCCGATCCACAAATTGAAGATTGACCAGTCGTTCGTGCGCGGCCTGCCGGACGATGAAGGCGACAGTGCCATCGTGAGCGCCATCGTGCACCTGGGCCAGGCGCTTAAATTCACAGTGGTTGCCGAGGGGGTCGAAACGCAGGCCCAGCGCGCCAGTCTGCAGTCCATGCATTGCAGCCATTTCCAGGGCTACCTGTGCGCAGCGGCCATGGCCGCGCCCATGTTCGAGCACTGGCTGGCCTCGGCACAGCCGGTTCTGCCGGTCAGCCCAGGCTAAGCCCTTTCCAGAGCATGTAGGCGGCAAGGCCGAACAGCAGCGTGGCAAAGGCGCGTCTGAGCTGCGCCACCGGCAGCTGGTGCGCCACCCGCGCACCCAGCGGCGCAGTCAGCACACTGCAGACAGCCACCGTCGCCAGCGCAGGCAGCCAGACATAGCCAAGCGACGCGGGCGGGAGCCCAGAGACGCCTCGACCGGCCAGCACGTAGCCCAGGACATTGACGATTGCAATCGGAAAGCCAAGCGCGGCGCTTGTGGCCACCGCGTTGTGGATGGGCACGTTGCACCAGGTCATGAAAGGCACGCTGACGAAACCGCCGCCTGCGCCCACCAAGCCAGATAAAAAGCCGATGCTGCTGCCGGCTGCGAGCTGTCCTGCGGTGCCGGGAAGCTGCCTGCTGGCCAGGGGCTTGCTCCCGCGCAGCATCTGCAGCGCAGAAAAGCCCACAAAGGCGGCACAGACGATGGCCCGCGCGGAGCCACGCAGCA
>JAUCDU010000130.1:0-7444 GCA_034674825.1 Giesbergeria sp. | reverse complement strand
GGGTTTGCATCCGGCATGGCGGTCACAGCGCGCGCGCCAGCCGTGCCACGCCGTCCCGAATCTTGTCCACATCGGCGGTGGCAAACGACAGGCGCAGCGTCGCGTGGTCGGGCTGTGCGCAGAAGAACGGCGCCCCCGGCACAAAGGCCACGCCCTGCTCGATGGCGCGCTTGGCAAAGGCATTGCCATCTGCCACCTTGCCGCCGGCGCCCGTCAGGCGCGCCCAGACGAACAGGCCGCCCTGCGGCTGGACAAACGCGATAGCGTCGCCCAGGTCGCTGCGCAAGGCATCGCCCATGGCCTGCGCACGCTCGGCATAGACCGCGCGCACCTTGGCCAGTGTGGCGGGCATGCGGCCGGCCTTGAGGTACTGCGCCGCCGTGGCCTGGGCAAAGGTGCTGGTGTGGGCGTCGCTGAACTGCTTGCACATGGTGGCATTGGCAAGCAAAGCCGGCGGCGCCACCATCCAGCCCACACGCAGCCCGGGCGAGAGCACCTTGCTGAGCGAGCCGCAATGCACCAGCAGCTCGCGGCTTCCGGGCACCTGGCTGGAAAGATTCAGCAGGCTGGGCGGCGGCGCCTCGCCGAAATACAGGTCGCCGTAGGGGTCGTCTTCCACCACCAGAGTGCCGTGTTTGACGGCCAACTCCAGCACCTTCTTGCGCCGCGCCAGCGGCAGCAGCGCGCCGCTGGGGTTGCCGAAGGTGGGGATCAGATAAACGAACTTGGGCTTGTGTTCGGCGATGAGCTTCTCAAGCTCGTCAGTCATCACCCCGTCGCCGTCAATCGGCGCGCTGATCAGCTCGGCGCCGTACAAACGAAAGCACTGGATGGTGGCCAGAAAGGTCGGGCCTTCGACAATGACCTTGTCGCCAGGGCTGATGAGCGTCTTGCCCAGCAAGTCGAGCGCCTGCTGGCTGCCGGTGGTGACGATGAGGTTTTCCGGTGCAAGGTGCGTGGCACCTTTGCTGCCCATAAAGGCGGCAATTTGCTCGCGCAGCGGCTGGTAGCCTTCGGTGGCGCCGTACTGCAGCGCCGCGCCCGGCTCTTGATCGAGTGCGGCGTTGCTGGCAGCGCGAATGCCGTCCACGTCAAACATGGCACTGTCCGGGAAGCCCCCGGCAAAGCTGATGATGCCGGGCTTGCCCAGCAGCTTGAAGAGTTCGCGGATGGCAGAGGTTTCGACCTTGTTCAGGCGGTCGGCAAATTGCACGGGCATAGGGGTGGTCTCGCAGTAGTCCTGCCGCAATTGTCGCCAATTCGAAGCGGCGGGCTTTCGGCGCGCACCAGTCCGGCGCTAAGCTCGCGCCATGGCCATCGAACTCAGCAAAGACGCCCGCGCAGCCGCTGTTGCATCCATCGAGCGCTACTTTCTCGAAGAGAACGGTGAGCCCATCGGCAACATGGCGGCCGGCGCGCTGCTCAATTTCTTTCTCGCCGAGGTCGGCCCCGCCATCTACAACCAGGCCGTTGCCCAGGCGCAGGAGCGCATGCAGGCCCGTGTGGCGGAGCTCGACATTGAGCTGCACGAAGACGCGTTCACCTACTGGAGCCGGCGCAACCCCAAGCGCTGAGGGCGCGCGGAGTGCTCAGCCGCGTGCAGGCGCTTTGGGCGCCACCACCACCAGCGCAATGCCCCCGGTGATGGCAAGGCAGGTCCAGCCCAGCCGCTGCGTCCAGTCCTCGCCCAGCAGCAGCGTTCCGCCCAGCGCAGCGAGCAGCGGCACGCTCAGTTGCACGGTGGCAGCCGAGCTGGCGCGCAAGCTGGGCAGCACGCTGTACCAGACGATGTAGCCCAGACCTGAAGTAATGGCCCCGGAGCACAGGGCCAGCGCAAGCCCCGGACTGCTGATCGACCACTGCGAGACGCTGGCAGCCACCAGTAAGGCGGCAAAAGGAACGGACCGCAGAAAATTCCCGGCCGTCGCTGCGCTGGCATCGCGCGCGCCCCGGCCATGCAGCGAATAGGCGCCCCAACCCACCCCCGCAAACAGCATGAGCAAGGCACTGCCAAGCGGCGGCGCGGTCAGGCCCGGTAGCAGCAGCGCCACCAGACCCCCCATGGCGAGCGCAGCCCCGAGCCACTGCCGCCATGACAAACGCTCGCCGCGCCGGATGCCGGCACCCACCATGGTGACCTGCACCGCAGCAAACAACAGCAACGCCCCCACGCCGGCCGGCAGACGCACATAGGCCAGCGAGAACGTGGCGGCGTAGGCGAACAACCAGAACGCCGCCGCCCAGCTGCCCTGGGCTACGGGCGAAGCGCCACGCAGGCGCATCACCAGCGCCAGCACCGCGGCACCCGAGGCCAGGCGAATGGCGGCAAAGCTGGCCGGGTCGATTGCATCGCTCTTGAGCGCCAGCCGGCACAGCAGCGAATTGGCGGCGAAGGCCAACATGGCGAGCAGCGTGAGCAGAAAAACACGCATTGAAAATCCAGACAGACAGACAGAGGGCTTGCGAAGGTCGATCAGCGGGAGGTGCGGCGGCACCGATCACAACCAAGCTGCAGCTTACGCGCGTCCAGCCTGCTGGCGGTCAAACATCTGCACAATGCAGGGCCTGCGCTGTAGCTGTCCGCCCCCGTTCATGAAAACCGCCCTGATCAAACCCTTTTTCGCAGCGTTGCAGTCGGCCAACCCCGAACCACAAACTGAGCTGGAGTACACCAGCGTGTTCGAGCTGCTGGCTGCCGTGCTGCTCTCGGCCCAGGCGACAGACGTGGGCGTCAACAAGGCGACGCGCAGGCTGTTTCCGGTAGCGAACACGCCGCAAGCGATGCTTGATCTGGGGCTGGAGTCGCTGGAAGAACATATCAAAACCATCGGCCTGTACCGCAGCAAGGCCCGGCACCTGATGGCGACCTGCGCAATGCTGGTGGAGCAGCACGGCGGCCAGGTGCCGAACACCCGCGAGGCCCTGGAGGCCCTGCCCGGCGTAGGCCGCAAAACGGCCAATGTGCTGCTGAACGTGGCGTTTGGCCAGCCCACCATGGCGGTGGACACGCATATCTTTCGCGTCAGCAACCGCACCGGTCTGGCGCCCGGCAAGACACCACTGGCGGTAGAGCAGCAACTGCTCAAGCGCGTGCCGCCCCAATACGCGGTGGATTCGCACCACTGGCTGATTCTGCTGGGCCGCTACGTGTGCCAGGCACGCAAGCCGCGCTGCTGGGAGTGCGCCGTAGCCACCTACTGCGATTACCGGCCCAAGACACCCGCGCCGTGAAATGAACTTCGGGGGTATTCGCTATAAGCGCGCCGGGCGCAAGCGCCGACACTGCCCGCATGCGATGCACCGAAAGGCACGCGCCGACCCACAGGCTTTGCGCGCTGCGATTTGAGCGCCAGACACGGCCTTGCACCGTCGGCGTCTGGCTATACTGAATTGCACCAAGTTACAAAAGCGCACGCACATGCACAGCCTTGATCCGCGTTCACTGGTCGCCATGGGGGCGTTCATGGCGTTGGTGATGGGCATCGTACTGGGCGTGATGCGCCGCTACTACCCGCCCAACATCCACGGCCTGGGCTTGTGGGCGCTGTCGCCGGTTTCGATGCTGTGCGGCGCACTGCTGTATGTGCTGCCGCTGCCGTGGCCCCCGGAGCTGGGGCGCTGGCTCGGTCACGGTCTGGTGTTGTTCGGCTTTTTGCTGTTGCACTGCGGGTCGCGGCGTTTCTTCGATCTGGACGCCAAGCCGCGCCTCTTGCTGCCGCTGTACGCACTGGCATTTCTGACGCTGGGATGGTTTGGCATGGTGCAGCCCTCGTACCGCGCGCAAGTGATCACCTTCAATGTCGCGCTGATTGCCCTGCACCTGCTGACGCTGCGGTTTCTGGCGCAAGCAGGCAACCGGAACTTTCCGATCCGGATGGTGCAGGTCACGCTGGTGCTTCATATTGCTGTGCTGGCCGTCCGGCTGCAAATGGCGTTGGGGGCGCCCCCGGGCGGCGACATGATGGAGCCAACGCTGCTGCAGACCTTGTACCTCAGCGCGTTCGTCGTCATCGGCCTGTTGCTGCTGATCGGCGCGGTACTCATGGCGACCGAGCGCGTGCGCACCGAGCTGGAATACCTGGCAACGCACGATGTGCTTGCCGGCACGCTCAACCGCCGGGCCATCCTGAGCGCGTGCGAAGACGAGCTTGAGCGCAGCCAGCGCTATGGTCAGCCGTTCACCTTGCTGATGATCGACCTCGACCATTTCAAGGCGGTGAACGACAACTTCGGCCATCTGCACGGAGACCGGGTGCTGGTGCATTTCGCGAAACAGGCGCGCGCCGCGCTGCGCCGCGCTGATCGGTTCGGGCGCTATGGTGGCGAGGAGTTCCTGATCCTGCTGCCCAACACCACAGCCGACGCCGCCTCGCCGGTGGCACAGCGCATCCACACTGCCCTCGCGCGCGGCCACGCACTCGATTGCAAGGTCAGTATCGGCGTGGCCACCTGGCGGGGCGCCGAGGATTCACTAGACGCCATACTGGCACGGGCCGACGAGGCCCTATACAGCGCCAAGGCAAAGGGCCGCAACCAGACTTGCGCCAGCTAAGCGCTGCGCACGACCGAACCCCTGAACCAGGCGGTGCATAGAGCCTCAGCGCGGGCGTGCGACAAATCCCGCTGGCTATACTCAAGTGCACTTCGCTCCCGCTCTCGCGCCCGGCCCACCGCATGCTTTCTCTCGATCCCCGCTCCCTGATTGCCATGGGGGGTTTCATGGCGCTGGTGATGGCGGTGGTGCTCTGGTTCATGCGGCGCTCGTACCCGGCGAGCATTCAGGGGCTCGGGTTTTGGGCCTGGATTCCCGTGTGCTGGCTCATCGGCTCCGCGCTTTTCACTTCGTCTGGCACCGGTCCCTTTGAATTGCTGCGGCTGCTGGGCAACGGATTTCTTTTCGCCGGCTTCGCTCTGTTTCATATTGGCTGTCGGCGCTTTTATGGCCAGCCAGGCGCCATGCGCCAGTTGGCGGCGGGCGGCGTGCTCAGCCTGCTCGCACTGGCCTGGTTTTTGTGGGGCAGCCCCTGGTACGCGATGCGGGTTGCGCTGGTGGCCTTCTCCATCTGCTGCGTGCACGCTGCCACGCTCTGGTTTTTATGGCGCCACGCGAGCCGCAGTTTCCCGGTGCGACTGGTGCAAGTGACGCTGCTGGTGCATGTGCTCATCCTGCTGGTACGGATGCAAACGGTGTTCACGACCGATGCGCTGGGCGACCTCACGAACGCATCGACCGTGCAAAGCTTTTACATCGGAGCGTATGTGATGGCTGTGCTGCTGCTCTGCATTGGCGCTGTGCTCATGGCCACCGACCGGGTGCGCACCGAGCTGGAGCACATGGCGACCTACGATGCGCTGACCGGCGCACTCAACCGACGTGCCATTCTGGAGCTGTGCGAGCAAGAGCATGGGCGTAGCGTGCGGTATGGCCAAACCTTCTCGCTGATGATGGTCGATCTGGATCATTTCAAAACCGTCAACGACAGCCATGGCCACCAGCATGGCGACCGGGTGCTCAAGCACTTTGCCGACCGCACGCGCGCCGCACTGCGCGGCGCCGACCGTCTGGGCCGCTATGGCGGTGAGGAATTCTTGATTCTGTTGCCTAACACGCCTTCGCACACCGCACTGCCTGTAGCCACGCGCATCCACGCGGCACTTGGCGCAGGGCACCCACTGGACTGCGAGGTGAGCATTGGCGTGGCCAGTTGGCTGGGTGCAGGCGATGCGCTTGATGCCATGCTCGGCCGGGCCGACGCGGCGCTGTACCAGGCCAAGGCCCAAGGGCGCAATCGCACTTGCGTAGGCTGAGCCGCCTGTCCGTTGCTGATTCAGCCCTGCGCCACCCCGGCCGACTCGAAACTCGCCATCTCGCGCAACACGGCGCACGCCGACTGCAGCAGCGGCCAGGCCAGCGCCGCGCCCGAGCCCTCGCCCAGGCGCAAGCCCAGATCCAAGAGCGGCTCGGCCTGCATTTGATCGAGCATCAAGCCATGCGCGCGCTCGCCGGAGCGGTGGGCAAACACGCAGCGCTGCAACACGCGCGGCTGCAGGCGGCTGGCCACCAGCACGGCGGCGCTGGTGATGAAGCCATCCACGACGACGACACGGTTCTCGCTCGCCGCTTGCAGCACCGCACCGACCAGCGTCGCCACCTCGAAACCGCCGAGTGCGGCCAGCGCAGCCAGTGGTTCGGTGGCGCCGGCATTGGCCTGCAGCGCCTGCTGCAGCACCGCACATTTGCGCGCGATACCGGCGGCGTCCAGCCCGGTGCCTGCGCCGGTGCAATCGGCAATCGGCAAGCCGGCCAGGCGCGCGAGCAACAGCGATGCCACCGACGTATTGCCAATGCCCATCTCGCCCAGCAGCAGCGCGTTGCCGGGCAGGCTGTGCACGATGTCCATGCCGTTTTGCAAGGCTGCCTCACACTGCGCCACGCTCATTGCAGGGCCTTGCGACGCGTCCTGCGTGCCCGCTGCGATTTTGCGCAGCACAAGCTGCGGTTGGCCCGGGGCACCTTCGCGCGCGGCAATGTCTTTTGCCACGCCGCAGTCCACCACCGTCAGCGCCAAGCCATGCTGGCGCGCCAGCACGCTGACGGCCGCGCCGCCGGCGAGAAAGTTCTCGACCATCTGCCAGGTGACGTCGCTGGGGTAAGCCGACACCCCGCGCGCAGCCAGGCCGTGGTCGCCCGCACACACCAGCATCTGCGGGGCGTGAAGCTGCGGCGCATCCGTGCCCAGAATCTGGCCCAGGCGCAGGGCCAGCAACTCCAACCGCCCGAGCGATCCGAGCGGCTTGGTTTTGTGGTCGATCAGATGCTGCAGGCGTGCAACAAGCGCGGCATCGGTGAGGTCAGAGAGAACGGGGAGTTGTGAAGACATACAGCATCAAGCCAGAAGGCCATCCAGAAAATTGGAATCAAAAGCGGCGTCCACGGTACCGGCCAGGCCGTCAAACACCCTGTCCAGCGTGGGCACACTCGCGCCGTCCAGGCGCCCAAACAGGGCTTGCAGCGCAGCGGGGTCTTCAAACAGGCCGTGCAGATACACGCCCAATACATTGCCCGTCAGGTTTTGCCAGGCGATGCCGGGCATGACCTCACGCGCCACGTCGCCCCCTGCCGCCATGGCCGGGTGCTGCGCAGTCTGACCTTGGTGAATTTCGTAGCCGGACACTTCCACCTGCGACAGCGCAGCCCACGCACCGTGCACCTCAGAAAAACGGGCCGTGGTGCGGCGCACCGTCTTTGCGGGCTCAAACACGGTGACCAGCGGCAAGAGGCCAAGACCCGGCCCGTTGCCGTCGATGCGGTCCAGGTCGATCAGGCCCTCGCCCAGCATCTGCAGCCCGCCGCACACGCCCAGCACCGCCCCGCCCTGCGCGGCGTGCGCGGCGATGGCGCTGGCCAGCCCCAGCGCGCGCACCCAGGCGAGATCTGACGCCG
>JAUCDU010000129.1:0-7456 GCA_034674825.1 Giesbergeria sp. | reverse complement strand
GCCGCGGCCGCGGTCCATTTCCAGAATCCACTCGGCGGCGTTGTCGAGGAAGTAGCGGTCGTGGGTAATGGCGACCACGGTGCCGGGGAAGCGCTGCAGGAACTGCTCGAGCCAATCGACCGATTCTGCGTCCAGGTGGTTGGTGGGCTCGTCCAGCAACAGCATGTCGGGCTTGGACAGCAGCAGGCGGCACAGGGCCACGCGGCGCTTTTCACCGCCTGAGAGCAGACCGATCTTGGCGTCCCACGGCGGCAGGCGCAGCGCGTCGGCGGCGATTTCAAGCTGGTGCTCGGAATCCGTTCCGGCCGTAGCAATGATGGCTTCCAGCTCGGCCTGTTCCGCCGCCAGCGCGTCAAAGTCGGCGTCTTCTTCGCCATAAGCGATGTAGACCTCTTCCAGGCGCGCCTTGGCGGCAAACACGGCGCCCATCGATTCCTCGACCGATTCGCGTACCGTGTGCTCGTCGTTGAGCTTGGGTTCCTGCTCCAGGTAACCAATGCTCAGGCCCGGCATGGCAATGGCTTCGCCTTCGAACTCCTTGTCGACGCCAGCCATGATCTTGAGCAGCGTCGATTTGCCCGAGCCGTTGAGGCCCAGCACGCCAATCTTGGCACCGGGGAAGAAAGAGAGCGAAATGTCCTTCAAGAGCTGGCGCTTTGGCGGCACCGTCTTGCTGACGCGGTTCATGGAGTAAACGTATTGGGCCATCGGGGTTTGAAAAATCCTGCAAATAAAAAAGCGGGCGGTGCGCCCGCTGTACCTATCAATTATCGACGCATGCGACAATATCAACTGTCTCGCACTCCAGCTGTGCGTGATATCAGCAATCTGCTGGGGACAACGCAACACCGCTTGCAGGCTCCCACTGTTGAACCTGGTCAGCCTGACACTGGATCGGCACCTCGCTTTCGGGGTCCGACAGGCCGACTCCCGGCGCCCGGATGGGTGCGCTCTTTCAAATGACATTTGACGATCTGAATCTGGCTCCGGCCATCATGAAAGCCGTGCGCGAGCAAGGCTATGAAATCCCCACCCCTATCCAGGCACAGGCGATTCCCGCCGTACTGGCGGGTCAGGACATCCTGGCAGGGGCGCAAACCGGCACCGGCAAAACGGCTGCGTTCACGCTGCCGCTGCTCGACCGCCTCTCCCGCGAGGAAGCACCCAAGAACAAATTCGGCGGCAAGGGCGTGCGCGCGCTGGTGCTGACGCCCACCCGTGAGCTGGCCGCACAAGTGGAAGAGTCGGTGCGCCAGTATGGCAAATACCTCGAGCTGAGCTCTACCGTGATCTTCGGCGGCGTCGGCATGAACCCGCAGATCGACCGCATCAAGCGCGGCGTGGACATTCTGGTGGCCACACCAGGCCGTCTGCTCGACTTGCAGCAGCAGGGATTTCTGGATCTGTCCACGGTGCAGGTCCTGATTCTTGACGAAGCCGACCGCATGCTCGACATGGGCTTCATCCACGACGTGAAGAAAATTCTGGCGCTGGTGCCAAAAGAGAAGCAGAGCCTGCTGTTCTCGGCCACCTTCAGCGATGAAATCCGCGACCTGGCCGCCACCCTGCTGAAAAATCCGCAAAGCATTCAGGTGACGCCAAGCAACACCACGGTCCAGCGCATCACACAGGTGATCCACCCGGTCGGCCGCGGCAAGAAGAAGCAGGTGCTGGTGCACATCATCAATGAGCACAACTGGAGCCAGGTGCTGGTGTTCACCCGCACCAAGTTCGGCGCCAACAACGTGGCCGAATTCCTCACCAAGCATGGCATCAACGCCATGGCACTGCACGGCAACAAGAGCCAGAGCGCCCGCACGCAGGCCTTGGCCGGCTTCAAGAGCGGCGAGATCCGCGCGCTCGTGGCAACCGACATTGCGGCGCGCGGCATCGATATCGACGACCTGCCGCACGTCGTCAACTACGAAATCCCGAACGTCTCCGAAGACTACGTGCACCGCATCGGCCGCACCGGCCGCGCCGGCGCCAGCGGCGAGGCGGTCAGCCTGGTCTGCATGGACGAAGAAGGCTTCATGATGGAAATCGAGCGCTTCACCAAACAGACGATTCCGGTGCGCGTCATTGAGGGTTTTGGCCCTGAGGAAGGCGAGAAGGCCGAGCCCATCGCCATGGGCCGCCAGACCATCTGGGGCGGCGCAGGCCGTCCGCCAAGCCGCGAGGTGATGCAGGCTGCCGCAAAGGCAGCGCGCGGTGAAATGATGGAGCGCATTCGCACAAACAAGGCTGCGGGCCCGGGCAACCGGGGTGGTCGACCTGCCGGCGGCCCCGGTGGTGGCAACGGTGGTGGCAACAGCGGTCGCAATGGCGGCGGCCGCAATGCTCCGCGCAATGCCCCTGGCGCCAACGCTGGCGGCCGTGGTGGCAATGGCCGCTCAGGACCAGGCCCGGCACGTCACTCGGACGATTGGCAGCCAGCGCGCGAAAACGCCCACCTGGGCACGCAGGCCGGCATCAGCATGGCGCCGCCCCGCGTGCCCGGCCAGGCGGCCGGGCAGCCCGACCCAATGCGCACCAGTGTTGACAGCATGTCTGCCGGCCGACGCGGTGGTGGTGGTGGTTACCGCAGCGGAGGGGGCGGCTACGGCGGCGGCCGCAGTGGCGGCGGTGGCGGACGCAGTGGTGGTGGTGGTGGCCGACGCGGCGGCTACTGAACTTCCGGCTGCATCCAAGGCCTGGAATTCTGATTGAAAATGGCCTCTAGCGCTTACTCAATAAGCGCTACAAGCTATTATATTAATAGCATATACAGAAAAAGCTGTTGCCAATGCTGAGCCGCCAGACGGCGTGCACGCCGACACGCCGCTGCCTGCAGCGGCGTTTACCATTCTGGCCACGCGCCGGCGTCCCATGTCTGGCACATCTTGTTCTTTTGCCAATCGCACCATGCACCTGTACCCACGTTTTCGCAGCATTCGCGCCGCAGGCCCCAACCGGGTACTGACTTGTGCACTGTTGGTCGTACTGCTTGCGGGCTGCGCCAGCACACCACTGCCGCCCTGGCCTGCCAAAGCGCCTTTGCCGCCGGCTGAGCGTGGCCAGGTGGTGGCTCCGCTCCCGCCGCTTCCGCCCTCGACGGCTTCGGCCGTGACCTCGCCAGTGCCGCCGCCCTTGGCCACACCGGTAGCACAGCAGCCAGAAGAGACCGCTGCGGTCGCCGCGCATTTCCCCGATCCCATGGTTCGGTACCGCACGCCTGGCCTTGCCGAAGGCAGACGCGCTTTTACAACCAACGCCGAACTGGAAGACTGGTTGGGTGCCATCGCAGCCCAGTCCCCCACGGTTGGCACACGCACCGCCTTGCTGCGCCTTGGCCCTTCGCAACAAGGCGAACCCATATTGGCGCTGGTCATCACCCGCGCGGCGGGCACCAGTCCAGACGATCTCGACGCATCAGGTCGACCTACGGTGCTGATTGTGGCCCAGCAGCATGGCGACGAGCCTGCAGGCGCGGAAGCCCTGCTGGTACTGGCGCAAGAGTTGTCAGGCGGCTTGCTTGCGCCGCTGCTGGACCGTATCAACGTGGTACTCGTGCCGCGCGCCAATCCAGACGGCGCCGAAATGGGCACGCTTGAAACGGCCGCAGGCGTCGACATGGCGCACGACCACCTGAAGCTGTCGACACCCGAAGCACGGGCGCTGGCAGTGCTGGCGCGCGACTACCGACCGATTTTGGTGCTGGACGCGCACGAATTCGAAGCAGCCGGCGCGCTGCGCGAACAGTTCGGCGCCGTGCAAAGCAGCGACGCTCTTTTGCACTACGCCACCACGGCCAATGTGCCCGAATTTCTCAGCAAGGCCGCGCGCGAGTGGTACTACGAGCCCATCGCCGCCTCACTGCGAACCGAGCGTCTGCGCAGCGACTGGTACTTCGAACCGCTGGTACCCGCCGAGGCAGACCGCGTCGCAGCCGGCAGTGTGCTTCCCGATAGCGTTCGCAACGCCAGCAGCCTCAAGAATGCCGTGGGTTTTGTCGTTTCCAGCCGCGGCGTCGGCCTGGGTCACGCGCACATACAGCGGCGCGTACACACGCACGTGACGGCCATTGCCAGCGCGTTGCGCAGCACAGCAGAACGCAGTTCGAGCTTGGAACAGGTGCGCAGCTTTGTAGCGCGTGACACCAGTGCGCTGGCCTGCCGCAACCCGGTGGTGGTGCAAGCCGCCCTCACCCCTGGGCAGCGCGACATCGCATTGCTGGACGCACAAACTGGCGCCGAGCGCATCCAGCACGTCAAATGGGAAAGCCCATTGCAGCTGCGTACCACGATTTCGCGTCCGCGCCCTTGCGGTTACTGGCTGGCTGCGCGCGCTGACAACGTGGTGGACCGCCTCAAGTTGCTCGGGGTGCAGGTTTTGCGGGTGGCAGAGCCTGGCTCCATGCTGGCAGACAGCTACGACCGAACGCGTGCTGCTGCGCCGGGCCAGACGGCGCTGGTGCGCCTGCGTCGCAACGCCATAGATGCGCCCGCTGGCAGCTTCTACGTGCCGCTGAACCAGCCTCTGGCCAATTTGGCAGTGGCAGCTCTCGAGCCGGACAATCCGGCCGGCTACGTCGAGCAAGACGTGATTGAGGACACGGCCGACATTGCCCGCATTGTCTCAACCCCATCGGTGGTGTTCGAAGAAGCCAACTGAGCGCTTTAACTTCGCTGCCAGCGCAGCCCGGCTTGCGCTGGCAGCTATCATCAAAGGCTTCGCGCATGCTGCGCCAAGTCATCTGCCCGTAGCTCAACTGGATAGAGCAACAGCCTTCTAAGCTGTAGGTCGGGGGTTCGAGCCCCTCCGGGCAGGCCATAGATTTTCCGTGACCCTTCCCGCCCCCAATCCTTCTCATTCGCCCTGGCGCATGTCCGTTGCCCCGATGATGGACTGGACGGACCGCCATTGCCGTTATTTTCATCGCCTGCTGACGCGGCATACGCTGTTGTACACCGAGATGGTGAACGCCGGCGCGGTGCTGCACGGCGGCACCGAAAGGCATTTGCGCTTCAACGCAGAGGAGCAGCCGGTGGCGCTGCAACTCGGAGGGTGCGATCCGGCAACCCTCGCCTCTGCAGCGCGCTTGGGCGAACAATGGGGCTACCGGGAAATCAATTTGAACTGCGGCTGCCCCAGTGAGCGGGTGCAGCGCGGCGCCTTTGGTGCCAGTCTGATGAAAGAGCCCAGCCTGGTCGCCGACTGCGTAAAGGCCATGCGGGACGTGGTGCAGGTACCGGTCACGGTCAAGCACCGCGTGGGCGTCGGGCGCGACGAAAGCTACGGCTTCGTACGTGATTTTGTCGGCCAGGTGGCCGACGCGGGTTGCGAGGTCTTCATCGTCCACGCTCGCAACGCCTGGCTCGAAGGCTTGTCGCCCAAGCAAAACCGCGAGATCCCGCCTCTGCGCTACGCGGTGGTGCACCAGCTAAAGGCGGATTTCCCGCAGCTTACCTTTGCCATCAACGGCGGACTCGCAACCGGCGACGCCGTCGCGGCGCAATTGGCGCAGCTCGACGGCGTGATGGTTGGCCGTGAGGCGTACCACAACCCGTGGTGGTTGACCGATTGGGATGCAACGTATTTCGGCGCACCCACGCAAGCCCTGGAGCGCGACGCTGTCGAGGAATCGATGGTCGCGTACATGGAGCGCGAGCAGGTACGCCATGGCACGCCGTGGCCCTCCATCGCGCGGCATATTCTGGGTTTGCAACACGGGCTTCGCGGCGCGCGTCTGTGGCGTCAGGTATGGAGCGACCACCACCTGAAGGAACTGCCGGCCCGTGCGGTCATGGCACGTGCCCGCGCGGCGCAGGATGCCGTCCTGCCTGCGCTGGACAGAAGCGCCTGAAGGCTCCCCAGCGTACGCTGGCTGGCAGGTTGCCACTGCAAACGACTCCGTCCGACGTCACGAGCGGCCAGGAGCCGCGACAATCGAATCTTCTTCCCCTGTTTTCATGCCCACACTCGACTTCGAACGCGAACGAGCGCGATTTCTCGAATTTCATGCGCAGCAGTTGCCGCAATGGCGCAGCGATGCCGCAACCTATACCGTGCAGCTGCAGGAGATTCTTGCCAGCGCCGTCCCGGGGTGCAAGCTCGAATGGCGGGTCAAGGACGCGCAGGAAGCGCTGCGCAAGTTTTCTCGCAAGTACCGCGCGAACTTGGAAGAAAGCGGGACACCCTACGAGATCCGGCATTACCTGAGCGACCTGATCGGCTTGCGCGTCGTCTGCCTGTACGAAGACGAACTGGAAAAAGTGGCCACCACGGTGCGCCAACACTTTGACGTGATCGAAACGACCGACAAAGTCAGCGCCGTCGAAAGCACCGAGGCCTCGTTTGGCTACAAAGGGCTGCATTTGGACCTGCGCGCCCGCAAGCCTGCCACTGCGGCGGCCTCAACGGCAACCAGCAACGCGTTTGAACTGCAGATTCGCACTGTCATCCAGGATTCCTGGGCCGTGCTCGATCACAAAATCAAATACAAGAAGGCTATCCCCGGCCCGCTCAAGCGCCGCATCAATGTGCTGGCGGCACTGTTTGAACTGGCCGACCGCGAATTTCGCCAGATTCGGGATGAAACCGAGCTCGAACTGCGCGAGGCCCCGGACGAAAGCGAAGCCGAAGTCAGCAGCGCACAGGCAGCGCCTCGTGATGTGGCCAACGACCAACTCAATGCTTTCACTTTCCTGAAGATAGCCACCCATTTTTTCAAGGAATTCGACTTCGAACCCCACAAGGTCGATGGATTTGTGGAAGACATCCACAGCTGGGCGCCAAGTGTCACCCGCGCCCGCTTCAACCACCTGGTACGCAGTCACATTGGCACCGTCAAACGCTACAGGCAGTGGCTGGAAGAGCAGGAGGGCGGCGGCTCCTTCAATCCTTATACGGTGATGCGCCATTGCCTGTACCTCGGCGACCGGGAAATGTTCAGTGCCGCACTGCGCAAGGTTGCCAGAACCCGATTCGACGGCTGGATTCAAGCGCAGCAAAGCAAGGAAAAGCACCTCTAAGCGACGGTTTTAGCGCGCCTTAGACCTGGATCAAAAGCTATATATTGAATAGCAGCCCGGCCCAGACCGGCGCCAGCGCCTGGCACTCGGTCTATTGTCACCAACGTGACAGTTCCTGGGTAGTTCCACGGGTCGGCAGGCGTAACAAAACGCTGTTATATTGCACTGCAACATAAACGGATTTCCCCATGCTCTATCAGATTTACGAAAAGCAGCGCTCCTTCATGGAGCCCTTTGCGGACTTCGCACTGGCAACCTCCAAGCTCTTCAGCAACCCGATTCCACCTTTTCAGAAATCGGCTATTGCACAGCGCCTGTCGGCCAGTTACGAGCTGCTGTACCGCTTGTACAAAGACTACGAAAAGCCGCGATTCAATATCAACGCCGTTGCGGTCGAAGGGGTGGAAGTTGCCATCCACGAGCGCATTGAGCTCGACAAGCCC